>NZ_JBXVPZ010000172.1:0-18998 GCF_057961495.1 Streptomyces sp. P5F9
CCCTCGACGTCCCCCGCCCCGACGCCCAGCTCCACTTCGGCGTCTTCTTCCAGGGCGTCAACCACTGGACGGTCTGGTCGGATCCGGCCAGCGGTTCGCAGATCGACCCCGCCAACTTCCGGCGCGTCGCCCAGACCGCCGAACGGGGCCTGTTCGACGCGTTCTTCCTGGGGGAGGGGCTGCGGCTGCGCGAGGTCGACGGCCAGATCCACGACCTCGACGTCGCCGGACGGCCCGACGCCATTACCCAACTCGCCGCGCTGGCCGCCGTAACGGACCGGATCGGTCTGGTCAGCACGTCCAACACCACCTTCAACGAAGCCGCGGACCTCGCCCGCCGGCTGTCCGGCCTCGACCTGCTTTCCGAAGGCCGGGCCGGCTGGAACGTGGTGACCACCGACAACGCCTGGACCGGCGCCAACTTCCGCCGCGGCGGCTACCTCGACCACGCCGACCGCTACCGCCGCGCCGAGGAGTTCCTCACCGTCGCCCGCGCGATCTGGGACAGCTGGGACGATGCGGCCGTGTCCGGTTCGGCGGATGCCCCGGCCTGGGCGGCACCCGGTGCCGTACGCCAAGTCCGCCACCAGGGACCGCAGTTCGACGTCGACCTCGCACCCACCCTGCCGCGCAGCGCGCAGGGACACCCGGTGATCTTCCAGGCCGGGGACTCGGGCGAGGGCCGGGACTTCGCCGCCCGCAACGCCGACGTCATCTTCTCCGCGCACGGCAACGACTTCGACGACGCGCTCGCCTTCGCCGACGACCTACGCCGCCGGCTGCGGGCCGTCGGCCGCCCCGAGGACGACCTGCGCATTCTTCCTGGCACCGAGATCATCATCGGCGCGACGGAGGAGGAGGCCCTGGAGAAGAAGCGCTGGATCCGCCTCCAACAGGTCACCCCCGCAACCGCGTTGGGCATCGCCGGACTCCTGTGGGGCATCGACCTCTCAGGCCGCGACGCCGACGGGCCGTTGCCCAAGGAGGACCCGGTCATCGCCGAGAACGACGGTTCCTTCGGCGCACGGCGCATCGCCGATCCCCGCCAAGTGGTCGCCGAATGGCGGGAGAAGGCCGATGCGAACCGCTGGTCGCTGCGCGAGACCGTCATCGCGCTCGGCCCACAGCGCGGTCACGTCGGCACCCCGGAGGGCCTGGCCGACAAGTTCGCCCACTTCGTCCGGCACGGCGCCGTCGACGGCTTCAACGTCACGCCGTACCTGATCCCCGACGGCCTCGACGACATCGTCGACCACCTCGTCCCCGCACTCCAGGAACGCGGCGTCTACCGCACCGACTACACCGGTACGACCCTTCGCGACCACCTGGACCTGCGTGCACCCCTCACCCACCGCGTCACGACGGACCGCCGCCGGGCGGGCTGATCCCCGACACCGCGGACGCGGTGCCCACCGGCCCCCTGTGCCCGGTGGCCACCGCGCCCGGGTCATCCCGGCCCGGTACCGCCGTGACTCACACGGCGACCGTCACAAACGATGGCGGTGCGGGGCACATGGCGGCAATGAATTCGAAACCCTTCTAATCGGCGCGGGCGAGGTGTGCCCAGTCACCGCTCGTCAAGGAGGCGCAGGCCAAGCGGAGTTGCCGAGTGCCGCACGAACTGGCCCTCCCGGTGACTGGCGATCAGGCCTCCGTCGCGCAGCACGCTGAGCTGGTAACTGGCGCTGGGCAGCGCGATGTTGGCCGCCGTGGCCACCTCGGACGTCGTACGCGCCCCATGGCTGGCCAGATCCGCCAGGACGACCGTCCGGGTACGGCCCAGCAGCCGCTCCAGCCCGTCCCTGCTCGCCCGGACGATCTCCAGGGGCTGTTTGGCGACCGGGTAGACGAGCACCGGCCCGAGCGTGGGGTCCGCGAGCGCGGTGGGCCTGCGCCAGCAGAAGTACGACGGGATGAGCAGCAGGCCGCGCCCCTCCAGGTGCAGCTCGCGGTCGACGGGATAGTCCACCTCAAGCACCGGAGCGTGCCAACGGGCATGCGGGCGCAGGGCGTTGAGCAGCGCGGAGGTGCCGCCGTCGAGGAGCGCGCGTGACCGCAGTTCGACGTCGTTGCCGACAGCCGTCTGGATGTGGGGCCAGTACGGTTCGAGCAGCGTCCTGCAGGACAGCTCCAGGGCTCGCGCCAGCGTCCCCAAGGCCTGGCCGCCCGGCCTGTCGAGGGTGGACACCCAGGACGGCAACGGACGCGACTCGGCGAGCCGGGACAGCTCACGGGTCAGCCGGGTGCGGGAGGTGCTCCGCACCTGGTCGAGGCCGACGGCCAGACCGCCGCCCGTGACCGACGGCGTGAGGAAGTCGGGGATGTAGCCCACCGGAGGAATCAGCGTCTGCAAGGGCAACAGGGCCCGCCGGGCCCGCGGATCCTTCGCCAGCCCCTCGCGCACCGACCGGCGCCAGTGCCCGAACTCCAGCGCCCCTTGCCGCACGTCCAACCGGCAGACACCACACACGAGTTCCCAGAGAGCATGGGGCTGACGGGCCACCCGGATGCTCTGCAGGTCCTGCGAGGTGAAGTGGATACGGAGCATACGGCCTCTTTCCTGCGCGTCGTCCGGGCGCAGTGTCGGTGGGGGTACGGCCGCGCGAAATCCAGCGCGTCATCAATGGGGACGACTGAGGCGTGTGCATGGTTGTCGAAGGAAAAAAGGAAGAAAAGGATGGCCAAATACCGCGTCTCGGCGCGTAACCGGGTCCGACGAGCCCGGCCGCGGTCCGGTGGTGCCGTGGACGCGGCCGGGGCGACGATCAGACCTGTCCGCCCCGCTCACGGGGTGTCTTCTGCCCGGCCTCGACGGACACCGGCAGCCGGTTCTCCGCCGGCGGCAGCGGGCAGGTGGCCAGGTCGGTGTAGGCGCACGGCAGGTTCGTCGCCCGGTTGAAGTCCAGGACGACCGTGCCGTCGGCGTCCGGCTCGGCGAGCGAGAGTGCCCGGTTCGCGGCGTACGTGGTCACCCCGGACGTTGCGTCGGTGAAGAGCAGCAGCAGTCCGCCCGGCCCCCGCCCGGGGAACGCGGTCAGGGCCAGCGACTGCCCGTCCAACTCGAACTCGACCCGGCCCGGCGCGTCGTACACGTGCTCCAGGCCCTCGACCGCCGCGCCCACGGTCGTAGGACGCGGTGTGTCGAAGGCTGTGTACCGTCCCCGGACCACCCAGCGGGGATCCGGCGCATAGGCGGGCGTACCGGCGAAGTCCGTGCGCAGCGGCGCGTCCGGGTGCCGGGGCCGCACGATGTCGTTCCCGCCGCGCCTGGCCACCTCGATCACCGCATCACCCCAGACCGCGTCGACCCCGCCCCGCTCGGGCAGCACGCCGAAGCGGTGCTCACCGCGCACCGGCGTCCCCTCCACGACGAGTTCCTCCCCTTCGTCGAGGGCTACGGCGACCCCGTCGGCGTCGGTCCACCAAACACCCGGCGCGTCGGGGAAGCGCTGCGGCCGGTCGTCGAGCCAGTGCAGCCCGGTGATCGCCAGGAACCCGTGCGGAGCGGCGAGGCGTTCCTCCTGCCCGCGATACCACTCCAGCCAGTCCTGGGTGAAGGCCTGGAGGTCGGTCGTGGTCAGGTCAACGGTCATGGTCGTCGCTCCTTCGTCGTGCGAGGCCCGGCCTCGAAGCGGGGTCGTACCAGTGCCAACCCCGGCGACCCGGCGAGGGATTCCGGTCCGTGTGTGACAGCTTCATGTCAGGCCCGACCAGGAGCGGACCATCGCGCGCTCCTGCGCTACCCGTACCACCCGGCGGGACACCATCCACCCGTACGTGGGACGGCATTGTTCGATTTCGAGCCGCTACAGCCGTGGAACGCGCGACGGCGGACAGCCGAGCCCTGGCGTAGAGCGTGTATCGCGGGCGGTTCCGTTCGGCGAAGGCCGCGAACCCGAGATCCGCGATCACCGGATCAATCGCCGGTGACGGGGAGTTGCCGGTAGGGGAGTGATGCGTGCGCCATGCCGCGAGTTCGGGTGCGGCAAGGGAAGGGGTCGCGCGCCGGCCGGGAGCGCGAGGCCATGAGACCTGGAATGCTCGACCCGGTCACCTTGCATTGAGACTGCTACCGTGAATGTGCCCGGAGGGCAGCCGCAGGCGCCCTCGACGAATCGGCTCGTGCATGTGGTTGTTTCCTTGTCGATCTGCTTCGTCCCCGGGAATGTGATTGAGCAATTTCCCGGGCGGGTCTCCTTGGGCCCGAAAGGAAACTACCGCGCAGAGCCGGGCAGTTGAGGTGTCCCGGCCCTCCATGCAAAGTCATTTTGGCGCACTAAACATCGCGGTCAGGGGACGCCTTATCTCCCCTTCGGTCATTTTCGATCAGCCCGGCCGGGTGGTTCTCAGCCGACTTCGCTGGCCACGACGGCGAGGTGCCCGGCGGACGGAAGGGGCAGCGGGCCGTCGAAGCTGTCGGCGTAACGGGCGTTGTCGGTCAGCAGTTCATCGGTCACGGACATGGTGGACCGGCAAGCAACGGCCGGCCGTACGACCTACGAAGAGGGAGCAACGGTCATGAGTACCTTCCCCACCGCACGAGACGTCAGGACCACCCCCGAAGGCCTCCTCTGGGAGCCGAGTCCACGCTGGGTACGCGGCCGCAAGGGCGACACCACCGTCGTGGACAGCAGGCACCCCGTCCTCGTCTGGGAGCCGGCCGTACCGGTACCGACGTACGCCTTCCCCCACGACGAGGTCCGCGAGGACCTGCTCCACCCGGCGAAGAACCCGCCGACCGGCACGCACACCGGATCACGCGTCTTCTACGACCTTGAAATCGCCGGCGAGTCGGTGGAGAACGCTGCCTGGACCTACCCCGCCGACGACCTGGCCGGGTACATCGCCTTCGAGTGGTTCCGGCGGGTCGGCCGAGGGCTGGACCACTGGTACGAGGAGGAGGAAGAGATCTTCATCCACCCCCGTGACCCGCACAAGCGGGTCGACGCCATCCCCAGCAGCCGTCACGTCCGGGTCGAGATCGACGGCACGGTCGTCGCCGACACCCACCGCCCCGTCCTGCTCTTCGAGACCGGCCTGCCGACCCGGTACTACATCCCGCGCGAGGACGTCCGCCTGGACCTGTTCGAACCGACAGACCACAGCACCGGGTGCCCCTACAAGGGCACCGCCGCGTACTGGTCGTGGAGGGGCGAGGCCGGCGTTCCCGGTGTGCCGCGGAACATCGTCTGGAGCTATCCGGAGCCGCTGCCCGCGGTGGGCGCCGTAAAGGATCTGCTCGCCTTCTACAACGAGGCGGTCGACATCTTCGTGGACGGCGAGATCTTGGAGCGCCCTGTCACGCCGTTCACCGAGGCGCTCTCGGGGCAGTCGTCGGACTGACGGCACCGGTGAAGTCCGGCCCTGTTGCTTCCAGTTGAGGTGAAACATCGCCAACAAGGCGGAGAGTCACAAAAGGATGAGAAGAAGCAGGAGCCGCCACCACCGGTGCGGCGGACTTCCAGCACACCTTCCGACGGACGGGCGAGGGCATCCGCAGAAGGGTGCCGTCGGTCGCGATGGCGCTGACGCCGAGTGAGGAGAGAGCAGGCCAACGCGCGGACGCCCAGGCGGCGTTCGCGTTACGGGACGGCACCTCGGCCGGTGCCGCGTCACCGTCCGACGCTCCTTCGGATGATCCCGGGAACGAATCCGGCAACGGAACGTCGCTGGGCGGTGGTTGGGCCGCAAAGAGCGTCCCCGCTCACAGTCCGGCACCCACTCCGCTCACGTCCAGCAGCGCGGGGTCGCACGCGGGCGGCATCGGCTCGCCGTCCGCGAGCGCGGAGCCGGAGAACAGCTCCAGCTCCCGTGCCGAACCGAGCCACAGCGCCGCCTCCAGCCCCGCGGCCTCCGCGTCGAGGGTGCCGTCAGCGAGCGGTGACGCCGTGAACAGCTCCGACGCCACCGCGAATTGAGCGGGGCCGACCCTACTGAGGCGTCTGGTTCGCGTCGGCCAGCGCCCGGTGATCGGGATGGCCGGGATGGCCGGGAAGGTCCAGCTGCCGGCCGAACTTCCGCGAGGCCAGCAGCGCGAGCAGCGCCGTGAGCGCCGCCAGTGCGGCGAATACGGCGATCAGCCCCGCGAACCAGGGCGGCGCGGCGGTGATCCGCAACGCCTGGGAGAGGCGCGAGGAGTGGAACCGCCCGTCGAACAACTGGAGGGCGGCCAGCGCGGCCGGCACCACCACGGACACGGCCAGCACGAACAGGCCGCCCTGGAGGACCAGCGCCGGTGCCAGCAGGACGCACAGGACCGAGACACCGAGCGCGAACCCGTAGGCGGTGCCGGAGGCTCCGTCCCGGTGCAGCGGGAAGTACGACAGCCCGCACAGGATGAGCGCCGCCGCCGCGATCAGCCTCGGCCAGACCGGGGGAGTGGTGCGGCGGGTCGTCGTACGCGGACGTCGTGCGCGGCGCTGACGAGCGGACGGGCGGTCACCCGCGGGTTCCGGCTCGTGAGTGTCCGCCGGGGTCTGGCCGGGCGCCTCGTACAGCGGAGCCGTAGACCTCTCTGTCACCGGTCCCGGGGCCCGGGCGGACGCGTCCTGTTCCTCGGCCAGGCGGCCGATCAGCTGGACGAGTTCCTCGACGGGCCGGCCGGCCGCGGCCCGTACCACCTCCTCGCCGCAGTGCGGCTCCACCTGAGCCCGCTGCAGCAGGGCCATCAGCCGGGTGACGTCCTCCACGGGCCGGTTCTCGGCGGCGGCGCGGATCGCCTCGTCGGCGGACTCGGGATCGCGCGGTGGCTGGGTCAGCAGGGCCACGAGTCGTGTGACGTCCTCCACGGACCGGTCGACACCGACCGCCCGCAGGGCGTCGACAGTGGCCTGCGCGTACTTCGGTGACTGCTCCAGCAAGGTGATGAGCTGGAGGACCTCGTCGAGCGGCCGGTCCGCGACGGCGGCATGCACCAGGCGGTGCATCGGATCGACGTTCTCGCCCTCGGGGCCGGTCTGTGCGGAACCCTCTTGCGTCGGACGTGACGTCGGCGGCGTTCCGTGGGCCCGCCCTCCGTCGGAGGGCGTGAGCGCGTGGGTCGCAGTGCCGCGGGGTATGTCGGGTTGGTCCGGGCTGGGCGAGAAAGAGCGGATGGTCATGCTCGGCTCCATGAAGAGGGTGATGCTGCTATCGCCCCCCGAAGCGCGATGAACAAGCTGATCCCGTCCATTAGTAGGCGGCCGCCCGTCACCACGCCACGCGAGTACGCCACCCGTGTGACCCCGGCCCGCCGCCCGGAGGCCTCCGCGGAGCCCGCACGCTCATCCGTTCGGTGGCTGTCTGCTCGCACCGCGCACGGGCCGCACATCAGATGGAATCAGCGTGTTCCGGGGGCCGCGTGAGAAGCACCGGACGGCGGGTACCTGGGAAATCGTCGGAAAACGGGTCGGGTGCGGCCGAGCCGGACCGCCCGCGAGGAAAGGAAGGTGAGCGCCGTGCCGCGAGGTTCCAGCGCGAAGCGCGAGCGTCAGTACGAGTACATCAAGGAAGGCGCCGAGAAACGAGGTGTCTCCGAGGGCCGGGCGAAGGAGATCGCAGCGCGCACCGTGAACAAGGAGCGGGCCCGCGCCGGTGAGTCCGCGACCGCGAGCAGGACGTCCACCCGGGACCCGAAGTCCGCACCGCAGCGCGGCGGCCGGCGCTCCCACAGCGGGGCGCAGGGGCCGACGACGGACCAGCTCTACGCGGAGGCCAAGAAGCGCGGTGTCGACGGCCGTTCGTCGATGAACAAGCAGCAACTGGCGAAGGCCCTCGGCTACTGAATCCGGCCGACCGTCGCCGTACTCAATGACCCCAAGGAGAGTGACCTCGATGGCCACCGTGTGCCTCACCGGCGCGTCCAAGGAGGACGCAGCCACCGTCTTCGGCGTCCTGCGGACGGCGTTCCCCACCGACCGGCCCGCCGACGACGTGCCCCAGGAACAGCCGGGCGGCCGCGCCGTCGTGTGGACCGCCGAGTTCGAGCCGACGCAGGAATGGATCCCGACCGACCCCATCCCCCTGGAGGGTTCGGTCTCCGCCACGCTCCAGGGCGGCTACGTCGCCGTCGGCCAGCTGCGTGAGGCGCTGAGCGTCGCGTTCGCCGTGGACGAGCGGGGCACGGCGTCGGGAGACCAGGAACAGGAGGTCGACCTGAGGCTCACGACGAAGCGGTGACGGGAGGGACGCCGGCACGCAACTCCCAGCACACACACGGTTTTGTCAGGAGTCGTACGCGGAACGGGCCTGATTGACGGCCTGGAGAGACGCGCCGTACCCTCCCCCTGTAGTGATGGCATAAGGAAGCTGGTGGAATTCCAGCACGGTCGCGCCACTGTGAGCCCGCCGCCGGAAGGTGGAGGGCGAGTCAGACACTGATCCTTCACTCGCCCGTACACGCAAGGGACGCACGATCCCGAAGGAGGGCTCACCTTGAGCAGCAGCATTTCCACATCCCGTCCGGTGTCCACGCCGGTGGTCCTGCCGGTCTCGAAGTCGATCGTCTGGCTGGTCGGCACCGCGCTGATCGCGCTGGCCGTCTACTACTTCGTCGGTGTCGACCAGGGCGCCGTGTCGGTGTTCGGCAACGACATGCACGTCCACGAGTTCGTCCACGACGCCCGCCACTTCCTCGGCTTCCCCTGCCACTGACCCTCCGCCGGCACCCGGACGTACGGACAACTCGACATGGAAAAGAAGCTCATACTGCGCGGCATACTCGCCGGCGCAGTCGCGGGCCTGCTCGCCTTCGTGTTCGCGCGCATCTTCGCCGAGCCGCAGATCGCCAAGGCCATCGACTACGAGAGCGGCCGTGACGCCGCCCAGAACACCCTGGACAAGGCGGCCGGCCTGCCCGTCGAGGCCGCCGACCCCGACCTGTTCAGCCGCACCATCCAGGCCAACGTCGGTATCGGCGTCGGCATGATCTTCTTCGGCATGGCGATGGGCGCCCTGTTCGCCGTCGCCTACACCGTCTGCCTGGGCCGTACCGGCGGGGTGCGGGCACGCAACCTGGCGCTCCTAGTCGCCGGTGGCGGGTTCCTGGGCATGTACCTGGTGCCGTTCCTGAAGTACCCGGCCAACCCGCCCGCGATCGGTCACGAAGAGACCATCCAGCAGCGCAGCGCCCTGTACCTGATCATGGTCGTGTGCTCCGTCGCGTTCCTCGCGGGAGCCGTCTACCTCGGCAAGCACCTCCAGGCGCGCTTCGGCAACTGGAACGCGACCCTCCTCGCCGGCGCCGCGTTCGTCGTCGCGATCGGGATCGTCATGCTGCTCCTGCCGCAGCTGGGCCATCTCTCGTACAACAAGGCCAACTTCGGCAACCAGGCCACCGAGACACCACTGCCGCTGAAGGACGACAAGGGCACCATCGTCTACCCGGGCTTCCCCGCCGACGTGCTGTTCACCTTCCGCTTCTACTCGGTCGCGGCGCAGCTCATCCTCTGGACGGCCCTCGGCCTGATCTTCGCCCCCCTCGCCGAACGCCTCCTCGACCCCGCGCACCCGGACGCCACCACACCGTCCCAGGAGCCGGACCCCGTTGCGGCGTAACGGCTCCTTCCCCCTCTTCTCTTCTACGGCTTCTTCTACGGTTTCTTCTACGGCGAGCGCGGTGATCGATGCGATCACCGCGCTCGGTCCGTGACTTGGGTCTCACGGTTTGCGGGCGACTCCGACGTACAACGGGATCTGGTCGGTTTCGCCGGGTTGTTCTCCGGGCTCGGTGTGCCAGCGCGCGGCGAGGTCAATGCCGGGGGCGACCAGCTCAAGTCCCCCGAAGAAACTGGTGAATTCGGCGCGTGACCGCACTTGGGCGGACGTGCCGCCCTTGCGATAGACCTCGACGACGCGCTCCCAGGTCTCCGGATCGAAGTCTCCCGTCGCGTGGGACAGGGCCAGGTAGCTCCCGGACGTAAGGGAGTTGAGCAGTTCACCCACGATGCGATGGGGCTCGTCCTCGTCCGCCACCAGGTGCAGGAGGGCCATCAGGGACAAGGCGACCGGTTGCTCGAAGTCCAGCTGCTCCTTCGCCGCCGCGAGGATCTTTCCCGGCTCGCGCACGTCGGCCTGGACGTAGGTGGTGCTGCCTTCCGGCGTGCTGTGAAGAAGGGCTTCGGCGTGCCTGAGGACTATCGGGTCGTTGTCCGCGTAGACCACGCGAGCACGGGGGTTGATCGCCTGGACCACCTGATGAAGGTTCGGCCGGGTGGGTATTCCGGTGCCGATGTCCAGGAACTGGCTGACTCCCCGCTCCGCCAACAGCCGCGAGGCCCGGTGCATGAAGTCGCGGTTCACCCGTGCCATCTGCCTGACGTCGGGGAACAAGGAGATGACCTTTTCGGCGGCTTCCCAGTCGACGGGGTAGTTGTCCTTGCCACCCAGGAAGTAGTCGTACATGCGGGCCGACTGGGGTTTGCTGGTGTCCACGTCGTCCGCGCTGAATCCCGCATCCGTCACTTCGGTTCTCCTGTTGCCCAACGGCCTTTGTCACAAGGTGAGTTCAGGCCCGCGAGTGTAACGGGCGGAGCTGTTCTCATGCTTGGTGCGGGACTACGGCCACCGGGCACGCGGTGTGTTCCAGTACGGCGTGCAGGGTGGGCCCGAGTGTCCTGCTCGCGCGGCCGATCACCAGCAGTTCCGCCGAGGCGGTGGCCGACGCCTGGACCAGGGCGGCCGCGGGGCTCTGGAGGCGGAGATCCTCGTAGACATCCACGTGCGGATACTTCTCCCGCCATGGCCGCAAGGCGTCCGAGAAGCGTTGCGTCTCCTGGTCCTCCCAGCGCCCTCGGTCCTTCTCGGGCGGCGCGTACGGCATCCAGTGTTCGGCGGGCGAGGGCAGTCGCCAGGCGTGTACGACGTGCAGGCCGGTGCCGCGTCGGCAGGCGGCGTCGAAGGCGAAGTCGACGATCGCACCGGGCAGTTGGCCGCCGTCGACGCCCAGCGTCACGCCGTACTGTGACCGCCCGCGGTGACTGCCGACGAACCCGCTCGGCACCAGTACCACCGGCCCTGCGCACCGCTCGGCGACCCCGTGAGCCACGGAACCGAGGGCCAGGCCCGTGAAACCGCCCGTACCGCGCAGCCCGAGGACCGTGCAGTCGGCCCCGGCGGTCAGGGGGAGCAGCGCGGGCACGACCTCTCCGGTGAACGCGACCACCTCGGCCCGGAGTTCGGGGTGGTCCTTCGCGAGTGACGTGACGAGGGCGTCGGGAGAGGGCTCCCGGAAGTAGGGCCACGTGGTGAGGAGTTGTTCGTCGGGGAGTGTCGAGACGTGCACGACCCGCAGGGGGAGTCCGCGCAACTCGGCTTCCTCGGCTGCCCAGTCGGCCGCGACGCGACTGTCCGCGGAGCCGTCGACACCGACAACGATCAGTTGGGACATGGCCGTTGGACCTCCGTGCGAGCGAGTCGGGGCCTCCACGATCCGCCGCGCGAGGCGTGCCGCACAGGGGTTGGACGGAACCGGAGGGAAGCCGAACGGCCTGTCCGCTGAAGGGGCTTGAACCACTGCTCAGCCGAAAGCGGCCAGGGAGACCGGCTGCCACTTGCTCCACGTGCTCAGCCGCTCCTCGTACAACGCGGCAACATCGGTGAAGGACTTGCCGAGGAAGATCCTCAGCGGAGGATTGTCCGCGTCGACGACCTGGAGGATCGCGTCGCGGGTCGCGTGGGGGTCGCCGACCTCGAAATCCGGTGCGGTGGCCGTGCGGACCTCGGCGTAGTCCGGGTGCGGCTCGCTGCGCCGGGCGCCGCGGTCCAGCCAGTCGGTGGCGTAGGGGCCGGGCTCGACGTTGGTGAGGTGAATACCGAAGGCGGCCACTTCCTGCGCCAGGGACTCCGACAATCCCTCAAGAGCCCATTTGGAAGCGTGGTACGCGCCTATGCCGGGGAACGCGCGCACGCCGCCCTCGCTGGTGATCTGCAGGATCCTGCCCGATCGTTGGGTCCGCATGAAGGGCAGTGCGGCTTGTGTGACCCAGACCGCGCCGAAGAAGTTGGTCTCCATCTGGGCCCGGAGTTCGTCCTCCTCCACCTCCTCGACCATGCCGAAATGCCCGTAGCCGGCATTGTTGACGGCGACGTCCAGCGATCCGAAACGCTCGTGGGTATGCCCCACCGCCGCATGCACCGCTGCACGGTCGGTGACGTCGAGGGGAATCGGCAGTACGGCGTCCCCGTACCGCTCGACCAGAGGAGTCAGTCGGCTGACGTCCCGAGCCGTCGCCGCGACACGATCGCCGCGTTCGAGCGCGGCCTCCGCCCACTCGCGGCCGAACCCCCTTGAACTCCCTGTGATGAACCAGGTCTTCGCCATGATCGGTGCTCCCTGTGGATGGTGGACTGCTTGCTCCTGCCACTCCATCGTGCTGCCGCGCAAGGCATTCCACCAGCGATGATCTCGCACACGAGACATGCGTTCCCGGAATGTGTCAGGATGCCGGCATGGCCGAATTCACCCTCACCGGTCTGCGTGTAGTCCAGGCCGTGGTCGACACCGGATCGTTCACCGCCGCGGCCGACGCGCTCGGATACACGCAGTCGGCGGTGTCCCGTCAGGTGGCGGCGATGGAAGTCGCCGCGGGCGCGCCGCTGTTCGTCCGGGGCGCCCGCGGGGTTGCCCCTTCGCCGGCGGGCACGGTGCTCGCCCGCCGAGCCGCGACGGTCCTCAACGAGATCGACGCGGTCGGTACGGACCTCGCCGGGCTCCAGGACCACCTCACCGGGCGCGTCGCCGTCGCCGCGTTCCCGGCGGCCGCCGCCGTGCTCGTCCCCAGGGCGTTGGCCCGCCTCCGTGACGAACACCCGGGCCTGGTCGTCGAGTTGGGCGAGGCTTCCTCGCCAACGCAGCTCCGCCAACTCCGCGCCCACCGCATCGACATCGCGGTGATCGGCGTGGGACCGGACCTGCCCGCCTACGACTTCGAGGGACTTTCCCGCGAACTGCTCCTGGACGGCGGCCTGTTGCTCGCCGTGCCCGCCAACCACCGGTTCGCAGGCCGGGGAACCGTCCCCGTGACCGACCTGAGGGACGAAGCCTGGATCGTCGGCAAGGGCCTGCGGGACGATCCCCAGTTTGGTGCCTGGCCGACGCTCGACCGCCCGCGGGTCGCCCACGCCGCCCGCGAATGGCCCACCCGCCTGGGGCTGGTCGCCGCCGGTCTCGGTATCGCCGTACTGCCCGAACTCGCCGCCCCGGCCGTCCCCACGGGCGTCCGCACCGTCCAGGTCGACGACCCCGCCTGGCTCGGCCGCGCCACCGTCGCCGTCACGGTCCGCGACCGGGCGCCCGAGGTGACGGCCACGGTGGAGGCGCTCCGCCGTGAGGCCGTCGGGCTTCGCGCGGCGCGGCACAACACCGCACCGGGCAAGGACGTACGGGCCGCGATGTGACCGCATCCGGGTCGCCCCGCCACTTCGTCGCCGGGCTGATCCTGGCGTACGCCGCCTCCTACGTCGCGGTCAGTACAGCGCCACCAGGACAGCGGCACGTTCGCGCCGCACCCCGCAGCGGGAGCCGACGGGCGATCTTGACTCGTTGTGCGGGCCGGTCGTGCCACAACCGAGGCCAGGGAATCCGGTGGGAATCCGGAACTGACGCGCAGTGGTGAGGGGGACGGGTGGGGCACTAGATGTATTGACCCGCAGCGTCGTTGCTGGTGTAGGGCCGCTGGTAGGCCCATTTGTCGAGCAGGGTGCGGTTGAAGCGTTCGACCTTGCCGTTGGTCTGCGGCCGCCTGCTCGTCCTCGACACCGGCCGCACGGTGGCCGAGGGCACCCCGGCCGAGGTCCTCAACCCGGCCCTCATCAAGGACGTCTACGGCGTCCGCGCCGGGGTCGGCCACGACCCCGGGCATCCTGTGATCCGTTTTCTGCGGCGGGGAGCGGGGCGTCGTAGTGGTGGCCGGCTTCCCAACCGGCTGGGGTGCAGCCGGTGTTGGGCTAGTGCACGGAGAATCCGCCGTCCACGAAGACCGACTGCCCGGTGACGTAGGCGGAGGCGCGGCTCGCCAGGAACACCACCGCGCCCGCGAAGTCCTCGGCGAGGCCGTTGCGGCCGATCAGTGTGCGCGCGGCCAGCGCCGCCACCTTCTCGGGGTCGGACGACAGTCGTTCGTTGAGCGGTGTCATCACGAAGCCCGGGACCAGGGTGTTGCAGGTGACGCCGTGCGGCGACCACGCCTCGGCCTGCGAGCGGGCCAGTGACTCCAGCGCCCCTTTGGACACCCCGTAGGCGCCGCTCTGCACGAACGCCCGGTGAGCCTGCTGGGAGGTGATGTGGATGATGCGGCCGAAGCCCCGTTCGGCCATGCCGGGACCGAAGCGCCGGCCCAGGAGGAAGGGCGCCTCCAGGTTCAGGGCCATCGTGGTGTCCCACACGTCCTCGCCCAACTCGCCCATCGGCGGGCGCAGGTTGATCCCGGCGCTGTTCACGAGGATGTCCGGCTCGCCGAACACCTCGGCTGCCGCTTCCGCCGCCGCCCGGACGCCGTCCCGGGTGCCCAGATCGCCGCTCACCCAAGCCGCCCGGCAGCCCTCCGCCGTCAACTCGTCGACCGTGGCGGTCAGTTCCTGCTCCTTGCGTGCCACTACGACCACTTCGGCCCCCGCCCGCGCGAGCGCTCCGGCGGCGGCCCGGCCGATGCCGGAGCTGCCGCCCGTCACGACGGCGATCCGGCCGTCGAGCGAGAACAGTTCGGAGAGGTAGTCGCCAGAGATCATTCCGGCAGCTTAGGAGGTGGCTCCGCGATCGGCGACTCCGTTGTTCCGGCCGTGGTCAGTAGGTGGCGTCGGCCTGCTGGGCGCCGGTGAGACGGATGGTGTACCTGAATTCGGACGCGGCTCGACCCAGCCACACTCGATCGCGGAGATGCCGTCGTACGTGTTCTCGTCGTCGACGCGCGGAGCGGCGAGGAGGTCGAGCCCGTCGTGGTCGATGCCAGGACCGGCAGGCGGCTCGACGACAGTGACACGTACCTCTTCACGGCCGGGCCCGCGGCCGGCGACGGCATCCGCGAACGCTGTGCGGGGCGGGGCCCTCGCACCGGCGGCACCAACTAGGTACCATCGCAGCATGCCATCACTGAATGTGTCCTTCACCGAAGAGGAACTTGAGGGAGTGCGCGCGGCCGCCGCGGCCGAGGGGAAGAGCCTCAAGCAGTATCTGCACGACCTCGGCGTGCGTGAGATGCAGCGCGGTCAGTTCGTCGCCGGCGCGTCCGTGTGGGCCGAGCGGCTGCGCGGGGAGTTCGACGACGCCTTCCCCGACGAGGTGCCGCCTTCGGAGCGTGACGGGGCCGCGGCCGCCTGATGCACCTGTACATCGACGTCTCCTGGCTGCTCGACGTCCAGGAGGCCGCCCTCGGCCACGAGGACATGTCGGTCTCCGACTACTCCGCGCTCGTGGCCGCCGTATCCCGGCACAAGACCAAGCTGCCGACGCTGGCCGCGGCCGACCCGGACGCCGCTTGGCGGGCGGCCGCGCTCATGCACACCATCGTGCGCCTGGAGCCGCTGCCGCACCGCAACAGCCTCTACGCCGCGTTCGTCGCCGCCCAGTACATGGGCCAGTCCGGCGAAGGCATCGACCCGCCCTACGGCGCCCTCTCCGACCTCGTCCGCAAGATCCGGGACACGCGGGTCGGGGTCCTCGCCGTCGCCGACCAGTTGCGCTCCTGGAAGGTCTGACCTGCGGCGGCCCGGCACGGCTCCGTGAACGGTCGGCCGTAGCCCTGCGTAGGCTGTTCCCGTGTTCACCGCCCGCCTGCGTCGCGTCGCCGTCCTCGTCCTCGAAGGCGCCAAGCCGCTCGACGTCGGAATCCCCGCGCAGGTGTTCACGACGCGGGCGAGCATGCCGTACGAGGTGCGATTGTGCGGCGCGGCGCCCGGGCTGGTGACCGGGGGCGACGGGCTGTCGTACCACGTCGCCGACGGGCTCGACGCGGTGACCTGGGCCGACATCGTGTTCCTGCCCGGATATCGGTTCCCGGACCGCGAGGACCCGCCGCAGGGTGTCCTGGACGCGTTGATCACCGCGCACGACCGGGGCGCGCGGCTCGCCGCGATCTCGACCGGGGCCTTCGCGCTCGCCGCCACGGGGCTGCTCGACGGCAAGCGCGCCACGACGCACTGGCACTACACGCGGGCGCTCGCGACGAAGTACCCGCTCGTCCAGGTCGACGAGAACGTCCTGTTCGTCGACGAGGGCAGCGTGCTCACCTCGGCGGGAGCCGCCTCGGGCATCGACCTGTGCCTGCACATCCTGCGCGGCGACCTCGGGGTGGCCGCGTCCAACCACGCGGCCCGGCGGCTGGTCGCGGCTCC
Source organism: Streptomyces sp. P5F9 (assembly GCF_057961495.1). Lineage (NCBI taxonomy): Bacteria > Bacillati > Actinomycetota > Actinomycetes > Kitasatosporales > Streptomycetaceae > Streptomyces > Streptomyces sp. P5F9. The sequence continues at coordinate 16,306 of NZ_JBXVPZ010000172.1, forward strand.
CTACCGCAGCGGCGGCCAGGCGCAGTACGTGCCGCGCAGTGTGCCCGAGCCGCTCGGTGAACGGTTCGCAGCGACCCGCGAGTGGGCGCTGCACCGGCTCGGCGAGCCCCTCACCCTGGAGACGCTCGCCCGGCAGGCCGCCGTCTCGCCGCGCACCTTCTCGCGGCGCTTCGTCGACGAGACCGGGTACACGCCGATGCAGTGGGTCATGCGCGCCCGCATCGACATGGCCCGCGAGCTGCTCGAACGGTCCGAGCGCGGCGTCGAGCAGATCGCCGCCGACGTCGGTCTCGGCACCGGTGCGAATCTCCGGCTGCACTTCCACCGTCTTCTCGGTACGACGCCGAGTGAATACCGGCGGACCTTCGCGCAGGGAGAGTAGCCCGGCCATGCCCCGGGGCGTGGCGGGATCCTTTTGAACCGTGGCGATCGCGCCACTGTCCGCGACCGTTGCCGCGCGCGAGCCTGGTGGGGAACCGAAGGGACTTACCTCATGACTCGCATTGCCATCAATGGATTCGGCCGCATCGGACGCAATGTGCTGCGCGCCCTGCTCGAACGCGACAGCGACCTGGAGATCGTCGCCGTCAACGACCTCACGGAGCCGGCCACTCTGGCGCGGCTGCTCGCCTTCGACACGACGTCCGGCCGGCTCGGCCGCCCCGTGACCGTCGACGGGGACACCCTTGTCGTCGACGGCCGGCGCATCAAGGTCCTCGCCGAGCGCGAACCGGCTGACCTGCCCTGGGCCGAGCTCGAAGTGGACCTCGTGCTGGAGGCCACAGGCCGTTTCACCTCCGCCAAGGCCGCCCGCGCCCACCTTGACGCGGGCGCGCGGAAGGTACTCGTCAGCGCGCCCTCGGACGGCGCCGACGTCACGCTCGCGTTCGGGGTCAACAACGACGCCTACGACCCGGCCACGCACACGATCGTCTCGAACGCCTCCTGCACGACCAACGCGCTGGCACCCCTCGCCGCGGTGCTCGACGAACTCGCCGGTATCGAGCACGGATTCATGACCACGGTGCACGCCTACACGCAGGAGCAGAACCTGCAGGACGGCCCGCACCGCGATGCCCGCCGGGCCCGCGCCGCCGCCGTCAACATCGTGCCGACCACGACGGGCGCCGCCAAGGCGATCGGCCACGTACTGCCCAACCTGGACGGCAAGTTGTCGGGCGACTCGATCCGCGTGCCCGTGCCGGTGGGCTCGATCGTCGAACTCAACACCACCGTCGCCCGCGACGTGACTCGCGAGGACGTGCTCGCCGCCTACCGCACCGCGGCCGAGGGTCCCCTCGCGGGCGTCCTCGAATACTCCGACGACGCGCTCGTCTCCTCCGACATCACGGGCAACCCGGCCTCGTCGATCTTCGACTCCGCCCTCACCCGTGTCGACGGCCGCCATGTGAAGGTCGTCGCCTGGTACGACAACGAGTGGGGCTTCTCCAACCGTGTGATCGACACGCTCGAACTCCTCGCCGCAGGCTGACCGGCCGGGCGGCTGCGTTGACCGTCAGGGCCGGCGCGACCGGTGGTGTCGTAGTGTCTGGCCATGCCCGCGTCGCCAGGCCCTGATCCGCTCGCGCCCACCGTGCCTCGCCGAGCCCGTCAACTCGGGCTCGGCATCGGTGACTTGCCCACGGGGACGCACAACGCGATCACGGATGTGCCCGGCATCCGTGTCGGACACACGACACTGATCCACCCGCCACGCGTGCACAGCGGCGTCACCGCGATCGTGCCCGAAGGCGTGGGCCCCGGAAGCCCGTTGCCCGCCGGGGTGTTCGCGGGCAACGGCTACGGCAAGTTCCTCGGCTCCACGCAGATCGCCGAACTCGGCGCGCTGGAAGCCCCCGTGCTGCTCACCTCGACCCTGTCCGCCTTCCGGGTCGCGGACGCCCTGGTGGGCTGGATCCTGGAACGGCCCGAGGGCGCCGACGCCCGGAGCGTGAATCCGGTGGTCGGGGAGTGCAACGACGGGCTCCTCTCCGACATCCGGTCACGTCCGGTCCGGGAGGAACACGTCCGCGCCGCACTTGAGTCGGCGTCCGCCGGGCCTGTCGCCGAGGGGTCGGTGGGCGCGGGCACCGGGATGACCGCGCTCGGCTTCAAGGCGGGCATCGGCACCTCGTCGCGCCGCGTGCCGGTCGCGGGGCAAGAGGCGGCGCTCGGGGTCCTCGTGCAGGCCAACTTCGGTGGAACGCTACGGGTGTTGGGCCGTACGGTCACTCCCGCCGACGTGGGCGTTCCCGCGGACGAGTCCGGTCCCGGTCCGGAGACCGGCTCCTGCATGATCGTGACCGCCACCGACGCGCCCCTGGACGCCCGCCAGTTGACGCGGCTCGCCCGTCGCTCCGTCTATGCGCTGGCACGGGTCGGCGCCGGTTACGGCAATGGCAGTGGCGACTACGGCCTCGCCCTGGGCATCCGTCCTCTGGGCACACCGGCCGGACCCGCGGTGGTGCCCGATGCCGGGCTGGATCCTCTGTTCGGCGCTGTGCTGGACGCCGTGGAGGAGGCGGTTCTCAATGCGCTGTTGACCGCTGCTCGGGTCACGGGGCCGGGTGGGCATACGCGGTGTCCCTTGCCGGCGGCGCGGCTGCTTGCACTGTTGGAGTGAGTGCTGCTGGGGGGTGCTGGACCTAGATGTCGCGCTGGTATCAAGTGCCTTGCTTGCCGCCGATGTTGGA
>NZ_JBXVPZ010000173.1:0-18980 GCF_057961495.1 Streptomyces sp. P5F9
CGCTCCTTCCGCACCCCCCTGGTCCCGGCCCTCCCGATCGTCTCGGTCCTGGCCTCCCTCTGGCTGATGCTCAACCTCCCCGCCGAGACCTGGCTCCGCTTCGCCATCTGGATGGCGATCGGCTTCGCCGTGTACTTCCTCTACGGCCGTACGCACAGCCGCCTGGGCCTGCAACAGGCGGCGGAGGCGGGCAAGTCCGCGACCCCGACCACCGGAAACGCCCCGTAGACACGCCAGTTGGCCGCCCGGCCCCGTAAGTCCCGCTCGGCGGAGGGGACTTGCGGGGCCGTGTGATAGGTACGTCAGCCGCGTACGCTGCGCGGACCGGTGACCTCCGCGCCCAACTCCGTGACCCGGCGCCGGAGTTCACGGTCCGCGGTGACCACCAGGCAGGGCCGGCCGGCGGCCTCGGCGACGAGTTCGACCATCCGGTCGTCGCCGCTGCCGGGTGCCGAGTCCACCCGTACGCCCGGAACGGACGCCACGCCGCGGGCGGCGCCCTCCACGACGAGGACGAGTTCCACGGGGTCCGTGCGGCCCGGCAGACCGTCGCTCGCGAGCCGGTCGCGGAGGCGCTCGGCGGCGCCCTTGCGGTCGCGCCACCAGCCGTCGGGCACCGACCCGACGACGTTCGCGCCGTCGACGACCACCAGCAGGGGAGTGTCCTCGTCCATGGGGCAAGGGTCGCATGCGGGCGGGGGGTGCCCCGCGCGGAAGTACCCGCCCCAATTACAGTGAACCGGTGAACGGCGACTGGCTCATACGCGGCCGCGACGGCCGGCTCAGTGTGTATCTGCCCTCGGGCGACGCCGTCCTGTGCCGGGCGGAACGCGGCCCCGGCGGCCTCTGGAGCGCCCCGCGCAAGGTCGGCGGCGACCAGAAGCTGCACCCCGGGCCGCTCGGCATCGGACAGGGCGCGGACGGCTACGCCCACCTCGTGTCCTGGCGCCCCACGGCGGCCGGCGAGTCCGGACTGGTCCACTCCACGCACTTCCGCCCCCGGCTCGCGGCCCTCGACTGGAGCCCGGTCGGCCACCCGAACAAGAAGGGCGACCGCACCGGCGTACCGGCGATCGCGGTCGACGCGGAGGGCCGGGCCCATGTCTTCGTACGCAACGCGGGGGCCGGTGTCAGCCTGCTGGCCCAACGGGAGAAGGGCGGCTGGGACCCGTGGCGCGACCTCAAGGGGAGCGACGTCCACGAGGACCTGGCGGCGGTGACGGGGGAGTCCGGCAGAGTCGAGCTGTACGCGGCGGTACCGGGCGCGATCCTGCACTGGCGCCAGGAGGAGCCGGGCGACCAGCCGGTGCTGGAGGAGGCGATGGAGGCCGGGGTCCGCCCGGGAACACTCCGCGCGCTGCCCACCTCCCCCGAGAGCACCACCCTCTTCTACACGGACGACTCCGGCGACCTCTGCGTCTGGCGCCCCGGCGCCAAGCCGCTCACCCTCCTCCCCTCGGCCGGCCCCGGCCCGGTGTCCGCGGTCCGCTGCGAACTCGACGGCCACGACTGCACGTTGCTCGCCCAGCGCTCGGCGAGCGGCCGGGTCGCCTTCGCCGCGTATCCCACGGAACAGGAGTCCGCGGGCGCCTGGTGGACCGAGTCGGGGCCCCAACTCCCGGCGGACGCCGAGGTGTCGCTGACGCTGGACGAGGACGAGCGGGTGGCCGCGGCGACGGTGTCGCCGTCCACCGGTCAACTGCTCGTCACGCGGCGGAAGGAGGAGGCTGGGCTGGCGCTGGAGGCGTGGCGGGAGGTCTGACGGGCTCGCTCGCGTCGTTGTGCGGCCGGCCCGTTGTCATGGCTCGCCCCGGGAGACGTGCTGGTCCGAGCCAGGCAGGCGCACAGCCGTCACACCGTGTTCGCCAAGTGTTCGACTTATGATGGGGCGCGCTCGGCGGCCCCGCGCAACAGGTGTCCGGGGGAATCGGCAGGTCAGCCGTGCCGGGAGTCATGGAAGGGGCGGGCCACGTCATGCGGACCGGATCCGGGCGCGGCGCCGCCCGACGCAGAACGGACGACAGCGTCGTCGCACACACGGAAACCGGGCGGTACACCGCCGAGACGACCCTGGACGGCCGCTGGCTCGTGCTCGGCAAGGACGGCAGGCTGACCGCGTACGCCCGCACCCGCGCCGGGCTGCTGCGCTGGACGGAGACCCGGCCGGGCGGCCCGGACTGGACGGGGCCCGACTTCTTCCCGGTGCCGGACCTGACCCACGTCTCGGTGGTCCAGGGGGCCGACGCCTACGTCCACTTCCTGGGGCGACGCGAGACCCGCAAGGGCGACGGGCCGCCCGCCGTCGACATCGTCCACGCCATCCAGTACCAGACCGGCCGCACGGTCACCGAGTGGCGGTCGCTGGGCAATCCGCACAAGGACCGGGAGAAGGCGGCCCGGTTCGGCGTCCCGGCGGCCGCGGTCAGCGCGTCGGGACGGGTGCACGTCTTCGCGCGCAACGCGGGCCGGGGACTGATGCTGCGCCGGGAGGGCGCCACCGGGAAGTGGGAGCCCTGGGAAGACCTCAAGGGCAGCGGGGTCCAGGACGGACCGGCCGTGGTCGCGCACGCCTCAGGGCGCATCGAGGTGCTGGCGGGCGGCGACCAGGACGCCATGTGGTGGCGGCAGGCCGAGGCCGACGGCGACTTCCGGCAGGAGCCGAACATCCCGGTGCGGGTGGCTCCGGGCACGCCCACGGCGCTGGAGACGGCACCGGACAGGGCGACGTACTACTGGACCGACCGGGACAGCGGACAGCTCGTCGGCCATCGCCCCGGCGGCTGGCTGATACCCCTCGGCGGGGCGGTGGCCGAGCATCCCGTCACGTCGATGCGCGCGGTGCTCGACGGGTACGACTGCACGGTGCTGGCCCACCGTGATCACGAGGGGCAGGTCATGCTCAGCGCGTTCGGCGCCGAGAACGAGCAGGCGGGCCTGTGGTGGTCCCCGACCGGTGAGCGCTGCGTCGGCGCCCCGGCGCTCGCCCTGGACGGGAACGGCCGTGTCGTGCTCGCGGTGATCGGCCCCGACGGCGCTCTGCGCGTCGCCCGCCAGACCGGGGGCCCCGGTCTGGCACTGGCTCCGTCGCTGCGCGTCTGACGACGGGCGGCAACGCGGAGCGTTGGCAACCGACGACAACGCCGCTGGGGGTCCCCCCACGCCTTTAAGGCAGTGGGGGAGGGCGTGCCAGGCCCCGCGTCTGCGGCATGATCCGCCGGACAGGCCCTAACCCCCGGTCGCCGGTGACTTCTTCGCCGACTCGGGAATCCGCTGGTCCTTGCGCAGGGCCTGCCACAACTGGCCGGCCTGCGGTTGCGCGGCCACGACGCGGTTCGGGTCCTGGGTGTCGTACCGCACGGGCAGCATGATCGTCTCCATGGTGGACGGATCGATGCCGTTCATGCTGCGTCCGAACTCGGCGAGCTTGGTGAGCGAGGCGAGGCCCGAGTCGGTGGTGAGCGACTCGGTGAGGTTGTCGGCGATCCTGTATGCCTTGGTGGGGCTGCCGAGGAGGTCCTGCTTCTTGATCTCGCTCAGCAGCGCGATCAGGAACTGCTGCTGGAGCCCGATGCGTCCGAGGTCACTGCCGTCGCCGATGCCGTGCCGGGTGCGGACGAACTGCAACGACCGGGTGCCGTCGAGCTTGTGCGTGCCGGCGGTCAGATCCAGGCCGCTGGACTTGTCGTGGATGTCCTGGTCGACGGTGACGGTGACCCCGCCTATCGCGTCCACCAGCCCCTTGAATCCCGCGAAGTCGACCTCCACGAAGTGGTCCATCCGTACCCCGGACATCTGCTCGACGGTCTTGACCACACAGGCCGGACCGGCGAGCGAGTAGACGGAGTTGAACATCACGCGCTTCTTCGAGGGAAGCGCGGAGCCGTCCTTCGCGGTGCACTCGGGACGTGTGACCAGGGTGTCGCGCGGGATGCTCACGGCAACCGCCTTCGCACGGCCTTCCGGTACGTGGATCACCAGCGCGGTGTCGGAGCGCGCCCCGGAGACGTTGCCCGTGCCCAGCGACGCGTTGGCGCCGGACCGCGAGTCGGAGCCCAGGACCAGGAGGTTCTGTCCCGAGGTGGGCAGCTTCTCCGGCCGGTCGTCACCGATCGCCTTGTCGAGGTCGACGCCCTTGATGTTGCCGTTCAGGTCGCTGTAGAGCCAGTAGCCGACGCCGCCCGCGGCCAGCACCAGCAGGACGAGACTCAGCGCGACCCAGCGCCACACGCGGCGGCGCCGGCGCGGCGGCTTGGCCCGGCGGGAGGACGGCGCGCGCCTCGATCCCGGGGAGTCCGTCTCCGTCAGGGCGTGCGTCATGTGCGTCGGTCCTCTCTCGTCACCAGTGAGCTCGGGGCACGAGTGGGGGGAGAGACCGGGCCCGTCTGCGGCGGTGGACGGTCGTCCACCGGTCATCAGACGTTCAACATCACGTAAGGGTTGTATGTGTTCTGTGTCATTTCCGTCCCTTGTTGACAGCTGTGTAAGCGCTTGATGATGATGTGCCGATCCTGTGAACGTTAAATTTTCGGTGTGAACGGGCGACGGCACGCTTGCCGTCGTCTTACGTGGTCGTGGAGGGGTGGCCGTGCCATTGCGTGCGTCCGCCCGTGGGGGGCGAGCGGCGTGACGACCGTGTTCGATCATGCTCTTGGACAGGCGGCGGGCCCGGTGGGCCGCCCCGCGCGGGACGGCGTCGTACGACAGCGTCCCGCCGCGGCGGGTCCCACCACGGTCACCGCCGAGCACGGCGACGTCTACGTCGAGCCGGGTCTGACCCCGCTGGCGGCCCGTGAGGCCAACCGGTCCGCGGTCACCGCACTGCTCGACTCGGCCGGTGTCGCCCACTTCGCCGTACGCGGCACCTCGGACCACGGCACGGTCGTCGCCGTCGCCGAGGAGGACCGGGACCGGGTGCTCGCCGTGGTGTTCCGCGGGCTGAGCCAGTACCCGGGGCATCTCGGTGTGATCGACCCGGACGCGCCCCGGCCGGCCAAGCCCGTCTCCTCGCGCGACCCCAAGGCCTGGCGCGACATCGCCGGCGCGCGGGTCCTCCAGATCAGCTGGTCCCGCACCGACCCGGGCCGCCACCTGCTGCTCGGGCACGAATACGGCTGCGCGATCGAGTTCTGGCAGCGGCACGGCACCCACCTCGTCGCCCCCCGCGCCAACCGGGCCACCTGGGCCGTCGCCGCCGACGGCGCGGGCGTTCTCGGTGCGGCCCGCCTGTTCAGCCGGTTCGTCTCGGACTGGACCCCGGGCCACCTCGCGCCCGCGCTCGCCACCCGCCCGGAGTTCCTGGTGAACTGCGCCGACGACATCGCGTTCCCCGTCGACGCCGTCTACACCTGGGTCGACGGCGACGACCCGTCCTGGCAGCAGCGCAAGGCGCAGGCGAAGGGCGAGGTCTACCACGCCGAGTCCGCGAGCGACGCCCGCTTCATCAGCCGCGACGAGCTGCGCTACTCGGTGCGCTCGCTGCACCTGTTCGCGCCGTGGATCCGCAACATCTACATCGTCACCGACGACCAGGTCCCGCCCTGGCTGCGCGAGGACCTGCCCGGGCTGCGCATCGCCACCCACCGGGAGATCTTCCGCGACCCGGCCGATCTGCCGACCTTCAACTCGCACTCGATCGAGAGCCAGCTGCACCACATCGAGGGCCTGGCCGAACACTTCCTGTACTTCAACGACGACATGTTCATGGGCCGCCCGGTGGCCCCGCACGCCTTCTTCACGCCGAGCGGCACGGCCCGCTACTTCCCTTCGCGCAACCGCATCCCGCAGGGCCCGGTCGCGGAGACCGACACCCCGGTCGACGCCGCGTGCAAGAACAACCGCGCCCTGCTGCTTGAACGATTCGGCAGGGTGATCACCCAGCCGATGGAACACATCCCGTACGCCCTGCGGCGCTCCGCGATGGAAGAGGCCGAGCGCGACTTCCCCGAGGCCTGGGCGCGGACCTCGGCCAGCAGGTTCCGGGCCATGACCGATCTGTCGCCGACCTCGTCCTTCGCGCTCTACTACGCGGCACTGACCGGCCGGGGGCAACCGGGATCGATGCCCTTCACCTATCTCCAGCTGGCCGTGCCGGACCTGGCGGACCGCCTGCAACGGCTGCTCGACGGCCGGGACCAGGACTCCTTCTGTCTCAACGACGCCTTCTCGACACCGGAGGACATCGAGTCGCAGCAGGAACTGCTGGACAGCTTCCTCAACGCCTACTTCCCCACCCCAAGCCCCCACGAGAGATGAAACGGAGTTCGTGACGTGTCGGACCCGACGTCCATGAGCTCCGCGGTCAACGTCTACAAACGCCTCGTTCCCCAGCCGGTGCGCTCCGCCGCCGCGACCACCGTGCCGGTGCGGGTACGGCGCAAGGTCAAACGGCGGCTCGCGCGCACCCTGAGCCGCCGTGAGGCACGGCTGCACCGGCGCGCCCTGCGCCAGGTGCGCCGGGCGGAACTCGGCCGCTCCGAGCGCCGTACCGAGGCACCCGACGGCAGGGTCGGCCACGTGCACACCGGCCTCACCCTCGACCTGGCCCGCCGGCTCGACCACGACATGGTCACCTACGCCCTCGACGCCGCCGACATCCCCTGGTTCGCGGTCCCGGCGCTCGACGACCGGCGGATCAGCCTGGCCGTCGACCACAAGGACAAGGGCGCGGTCCGCCGCGTGCTACGCGCGTTGCTGGAGGAGCAGACCGGCTACGTCGTCTCTGTGTCACCCGCGCAGAACGACACCCAGCAGACCCCGGGCAGCCATGTGAAGGCGTGGAAGCACTACGCCAAGGCCAAGGTGATCCGCCTGACCTGGCTGCGCACCGAGCCCACCGAGAACCTCTGGGTGGGGGAGGACCAGGGCATCGAGATCGAGTTCTGGACCGCCAACACCGACCTGCCCGTCGAACGACTGGTCGGGCCGCGCCCCAACCGGGTCCAGCGCACGGTGCCCAGCGACGCACCCGGTATCGAGATCGGCATCGACCGGCTGTCCGGCTACTGCGACACCGACGGCGACATGGCGCCGACGATCACGCTGGAGAACTTCGACGTCGTACGGCTCGAAGAGATCACCTTCCCGGTGGACGCGGTCCTGCTGTGGCAGCACCCCACGCCCTGGGGCGAGGAACTGCTGCGGGCCGCGCTGCGCTCCCTGCACCAGTACGCGCCCTGGACGGACGTCGTCCACGTGGTCGCCGAGGCGGAGCCGCCGGCCTGGCTCGCGGCCGACGACCGGCTCACCGTGGTCCGCGCCAGGCCGGGCGCCGAGTGGCACCTGCACCAACTGCCCGACCTCGCCGAGCACTTCCTGCTGCTGCGTCCCGGAGCCCTGCTCGGCAGGCCCGTCCGCGCCTTCGACTACTTCACCCCGAACGGCACGACCCGCCCCCGGCGCGGCCCCTGGACCGCCCAGGAGTCCTTCGCCCCGTGGACCCGCACCGCGTACTCGGCCACCAGCCGGGTCGCCTCCCACGGCTACGCGCACGGCCCGCAGCCGTACCGCGTCGAGACGCTGGCCAGGCTCGCCGGGTCCGGCGCCGCGCCGCTGCCGCTCGACGACGCGCAGCGGCTGCCCGCCCTGCTCGGCACGCATCCCCTGGACGGCGTGGTGCACCACCTCGGCCACACCACCGGCCTGGCCGACCCCTCGGGCGAGCCCTCCGTGGCGCTGCACGCCGCACTCCCCGGCATCGGCACCCACCTGGACCGGCTCCTCGTACGCCGCGACACCCAGCAGATCCAGCTGTTCGGCCTCGGCACCGACGAAGCACGCGCCCGCGGCGGCACCAGGGCCGTCGTCCGGTTCCTGCACCGCTACTTCCCCGTCCCGAGCATCTTCGAGGGCGACCACCACACAGACGAGGCGGACAACCAGCCGTGAGTATGGGCAACCCCGAGGCCTCCGCGGCGGTCGGGGCATACCGCATCCTTGTCCCCAGAGGCCTCAGACGCCGGATCGCCCGTCGTGTCCCGCTGCGGCTGCGCATGGCGCTGAAGGGGCTGCTGCGTCGGCTGCACACCGTCAACCTGGGCTCCCGCATGGTGCGGGGCATCCGGGCCCGCCGGCGTTGGCCGCATCTGTTCGGCCCGGGCGAGCACCTCGCGGCCCTCGCCGGACACGGATCGCGGATCGCCCTGGTCCGGCCGACCGTGTCGCCGCTCGGACTGCGCGAGGCCAACCTCGAACTCGTCGTCACCGCCCTGGAAGAAGCCGGCGTCGACTACTTCGCCGTGCGCGGCACCTCCGAGTTCCGCTCCTGCCTCGCCGTCGCCGAGCCCGACCGGTACCGGGTCGAGCAGGTGCTGGAGAGCTGCGCCGACCGCAGCCCCGTCTACCTGCGGGCCTGCCGGGGCGCCGCCGCACAGGGCCGCACCGTGCTGGCCGGCTCACGGCGCGGCCGGGACCTGGCCCACCAGGCCGCCGTGCTCCGCGTCGGCATGGTGTGGAGCGACCTCGCCGGCACCCTGGTCCTCGGCCTGGAGCACGGCTGCGACATCGAGTTCTGGCGGCCCGAGGAAGGACGCCTGCTGGCACCCCGGCCCAACCGGGTGACCGAGGACGTCGCCCTCGACGAGCCCCGGGTCGCCGTCCCGGTCAGCCGGCTCACCGGCTTCGCGGCCCTGCACACCCGCCGCACCCGCTCCGTCCGCACCATCCGGCCCTGCGCCGACCCGCTGCCCGAGGACGTGCGCTTCCCGATCGACGTCGTCTACACCTGGGTCGACGGCAGCGACCCCAACTGGCAACGCCGGCGCGGCGCCTACGGCGAGCACGGCTACCACAGCGAGTCCGCCAACGCGGCCCGCTACATCAGCCGCGACGAACTCCGGTACTCCCTGCGCGCGTTGGAGCAGAACGCCCCCTGGGTGCGCCATGTCCATCTGGTGACGGACCGTCAGCGACCGTCCTGGCTCAACGAGACCCACCCGCGCATCACCGTCGTCGACCACTCGGAGATCTTCGGCGACCCCGCCGCGCTGCCCACCTTCAACTCGCATGCCATCGAGAGCCGGCTCCACCACATCAAGGGCCTGTCGGAGCACTTCCTGTACTTCAACGACGACATGTTCCTGGGCAGCCCCGTCACCCCGCAGGACTTCTTCCTGTCCAACGGCATGACCCGCACCTTCTTCTCCCCGTCCCAGGTGCCCCGCTGGGACCCCAGCCCCGTGGACCGCCCGGTCGACGCGGCCGGCAAGAACAACCGGCGCCTGCTCCAGGCACACTTCGGCACCGCCATCGTGCAGAAACTCCGCCACGCCCCCTACGCCCTGCGCCGCAGCGTCCTGGAGGAGATAGAGCGCGAGTTCGCCCAGGAGCACCGGCAGACCTCGCACAGCCGGTTCCGCAGCGCCGAGGACATCTCCATCCCGTCCTCGCTGTACCACTACTACGCCTACTTCACCGGCAGAGCCGTGCCGTCGAACATCACCTTCGCCTACCTCGACCTGGCCAAGCCCGAGATTCAGCGCCGGCTCGGCATCCTGCTGGCCCGCCGCGACCGGCAGGCGTTCTGCATCAACGACACCCTCTCCGACGGCCATGACGTCGACCGGCAGACGGAGATGCTCAAGACGTTCCTGCGCGCCTACTACCCGGTGCCGAGTCCCTTCGAGCGCAAGGAGCGCGCGGCCCGGTGAAGATCTCGTTCCTGATCAACAACATCTACGGCATCGGCGGCACCAACCGCACCGTCATCAACCTGGCCGAGGCACTCTCCGTCCACCACGAGGTGGAGATCGTCTCGGTGTTCCGGCGGGCCACGACCCCCAAGTTCGAGATCTCCCCCCGCATCTCCGTCCGCGCCCTCGTGGACCTGCGCCCCGGGTCCTCCGACCGCGGGGCCGCCGCCGGCGGGGTACCCAGCGAAGTCGTCCCGCGCCAAGAGGAGTTCTACGCCCAGTACAACAGGTTCACCGACGGGCGCATCATCCGTGACCTGCAACGGACGTCCGCCGACGTGGTGGTCGGCACCCGCCCCAGCCTCAACCTCTTCGTCGCCGCCCACACCCGGGACGGCGCCCTGCGGGTCGCCCAGGAACACATGACCCACCTGGCGATCCCGCCGGCGGTACGCGAGGAGATGGCCCGGGTCTACCCGCGCCTCGACGCCATCACCACGGTCACCGAGGCCGACGCCCACTCCTTCACGGAGCACACCCCGATCCCCGGCATCCCGGTCGTCGGCATCCCCAACAGCGTGCCGGAGCCGCTCGTCGAGCCCTCCGACTGCTCCCGCAAGGTCGTCGTCAGCGCGGGCCGCATGCACCAGATCAAGCGCTACGACCTCCTGATCCGCGCCTTCGGCCAACTGGCCGAGGAGTTCCCCGACTGGCAGCTGCGCATCTACGGCGACGGCGGCGAGGCCGGGAAACTGCGCGCCCTCGTCACCGAACTCGGCCTCGCCGGACGGGCGTTGCTCATGGGCGGCTTCTCACCGATCGAGTCCGAATGGGCCAAGGGCTCCATCGCCGCCGTCACGTCGAGCGCCGAGTCCTTCGGCATGACCCTGGTCGAGGCCATGCGCTGCGGCCTGCCCGTGGTCTCCACCGACTGTCCTGTCGGCCCCAGGGAGATCCTGCGCGACGGCGAGGACGGCTTCCTCGTCCCCAACGGCGACGTCGAGGGCATCGCCTGGGGCCTGCGCCGCCTCATGGCCGACGACGAGCTGCGCCGCGCCATGGGTGCCGCCGCACTGCGCAACGCCGCCCGCTACGACCCCGCGGCCGTGGCCGACCGCTATGTGGAGCTCTTCGAGGACGCCGCCCGTCGCCGCGCCGCGGTCCACCGCGGCTACCGGGCCCCGGCAGGTGCCCGCAAGGGAGGCACCGACCTGCTCACCGTGCCGCCCGTCTCCCTCGGCACGGCCACCGTGGACGTCACCGCGGACGGCGCGGGCTTCCTGCGCTTCTCGGCCGACGGGCCCGAAGAGGGCCGCCGGCGCTGGCAGTTCGTGCTGCGTCACAAGCCGTCGGACGGCAACCGGCGCCCCGACCTCCCGCTGCGCACATCCCGCAAGGACCTGGACAACGGCGGCATCCGCTACACCGCCGTCCTCACCCCCTCGGCCCTCGACGAACTCGGCGACGGGCGCTGGCAGGTGACCATGAACGCCTCCAAGGCCTCCTTCGTCCACATGAAGGCCGGCGTCCGCGACACCCGGGCCCTCATCGACGCCCGCGCCCGGCTGGTGGCCCGCCCGCCGGCCGGCCCGCTCGGCTGGAACCTCCCCTACGCCCAGCCCAACGGCCGACTGATGCTGCGCACCGTCCTGCGCGAGGAGCACGCCGAGTGCGCCCGGGTCGAGGCGGCGGACGGCGCCATCACGATTCGGGGCGTGCTGACCGGCGGACGCCCGATCAAGCCGGGCGCGCTGTTCATCGTCAGCCGCCGCGGGCGGCACGGGAAGAACTTCTCCACGCCCGTCCAGGTCCTCGGCCGCCAGGCGTTCCGCGCCGACGTGCCGTTGCGCCGCGTCGTCGACCACCGCCTGGAGCGCTGGGAGGACTGGGACTGGTGGCTCCAGCCCGACCCGTACGACCGCCGCAAGGTACGCGTCTGCCATCTGCTGGAGGACTTCCCCGACGTCAAGGGCGCCTACGTCTACCCTTCCGTGCCGCTGGTCGGGGACGAGCCCTCTCCGTACGCCGCGGTCCACCCGGCCCGCCCCGTGTGGGTACGGCCCTACTGCTCGGCCTCGGGCGCCATGGCCATGAACGTGGTGGACCGATGAGCCCTTCCGATCTCGACGGCCTGGGAGGCCCGATGACCACGACAGCCCGATCCGTCCTGCACATCGTCGCTCACCAGGACGACGACCTGTACTTCATGAACCCCGACCTCGTCCGCTCCCTCCAGGACGGTGACCGGATCACCACGGTGGTCGTCACCGCGGGCGAGGGCGACGGCATCAACGTCGACACCAACGAGCCCCAACGCGCCGCCGTACCACCGGACTTCGCCCGCTACAGCACCGAGCGCGGCTGCGGACTGCGGTCCGCGTACGCCCGGATGGCCACCGGCGACCGCGATCACCCCTGGCAGCGCGAACCCGTCGATCTCGTCCCCGGGTTCGCCGCCGAGCGGTTCACCCTGGTCGACCACGACGCGGTGAGCCTCTACTTCCTCCAGTTGCACCAGGGCGCCCCCACCGAGCGCGGCACCCGCACCCGCCTGCACGACCTGTGGGAGGGCGCCCTGCGCACCCAGGCCACGCTGCCGGTCCATGGCTGCACCGTCGGCCAGGTCCAGCACATCACCCGCGAGCAGGTGACCGACGCCCTGACCGCGCTGCTCGACCACGTCCGTCCCACGACGGTGCGCACGATGGACCCCGACCCCGAACACGACGGCGGCCGTGAGGAGTTCGTCTGCTCGGACCACGTCGACCACACCACCGCGGCACAGTTCGCGCTCGCCGCCCTCACCCGGCACCGGGAGGCCGGCCACAACCCGGTCGTCGAGCACTACCGCGCCTACGCCAACCGTTTCTGGGGCCACAACCTCGACTCGGCAGCGACGGCGGAGAAAGCCGAGTACCTGGCCACGTACGGCGGTCTCGACGCCCCCTCGGCCTGCCCGCACGGCACCTGCCAGACCTGCGGCGACCGGCAGCTGGGCCCCGACCCGTACCGCAGCACGCACATGATGAGCTCCGCCTACCGCTACTCGCCGGCCACCGACTGGCTGCGCCTGGGGCCCGGCGGGCGGCTCAACGCGTTCGGGGTGCTGGCCGGGCGGCTCGCGTTCTGGACGGAGACGAGCCCGGGCGACGGCGAGTGGAAGGGCCCCTTCGTCCTCGGCGACGGCTGGATCGCGTCCACCCTGGCCGTCACCGGGTCGCCCGGCGGCCCCGCGGAACTCGTCGGCCTGCGCCGCCAGCAGGTGGTGGGCGGCGGGGTCACCGTCGACGTCGTGCACACGGTCCAGGACCCCGGCGGCAACGGCTTCAGCGGCTGGCAGACCCTGGAGAACCCCGACTGGGCGCACGGCGACGGCCGCCGCCAGCGAGAGGCGGGCGTGCCGTCCGCCGCCGTCGACACGGCCGGGCGCCTGTACGTCTTCGTCCGCAACTTCGACCAGGGCATCAGCGTGCGCCGCCGGGACACCGACGGCACCTGGAGCCCGTGGGAGAACATCGGCGGACGGTTCGTCCAGGACGCGGGCACGGCCCTGACCACCGAGCGCGGCACGGTCGAGCTGTACGTGCCGGGCAAGAACACGGTGTGGCGCTGGCACCAGGCCGAACCCGGCGGCGCCTTCCTCCTCGACGACACCCTCCAGACGGGCCGTCCCGCCACCGGCGGCATCTCCGCCGTCGACTCGGGCGGCGGCCGCACCTGCCTGTACTTCCGGGAAGCCGGCACCCAGCAGGTCATGGCCTACCGCCAGCACGCCGACGGCCGCTGGCCCGGGTCCGGCGCAGGGCTCGGTGGACACGGCGGCACGGGCGCGGTGGCCGCGCTGTGGGCTCCGGAGCGTGGCGCCCGCGAGGCTTTCCTGGCCCACCGGGGCAGCCGCGGCCGCCTCGTCGTCTCGATGCCCGACCGGGACAAGAACGTCTCCGGCACGCACTGGCACGAGTCCGGCGACATGGTCGCCCACGCTCCGGCGATGGCCTACGACGCGACAGGCGCCCTGGTCGTCGCCGTCATCGGCACGGACGGCCGGCTGCGGGTGCGCCGCCAGCTGTCGCCGACGGTGGGCAGTCCGCTGGGGCCCTGGCGGTCGTAGAACACGGTCGGACGCAGACGATCCTGCCGAGAGAAAGGCCGTACACCCCATGCCAGTTGGACGAAGAATCTTCCTCGGCGCCTTCACCGCGGGCGCCGTCACCGTCGCCGCCGACACGGACGCGACGGCCGACGCCGAAGCATGAGAGGAGGGCCTCCGCCCGAAAGCGGAGGCCCTCTCCAAGTCACGCCCGTACGACGGTCGTTACGCCGGAACGCTCGCCAGACCCGGCGCCAGGAACGGCTTGCCGTTGACCCGCTCCGACACACCCTCCCGGTCCAGGTACGGCGTGATGCCGCCCAGGTGGAAGGGCCAGCCGGCGCCCGTGATCAGGCACAGGTCGATGTCCTGGGCCTCGGCGACGACACCCTCGTCGAGCATCAGCCCGATCTCCTGCGCCACCGCGTCCAGGACGCGATCCCGCACCTGCTCCTCGGTCAGCACCGAGTCGCCCTGCTTGAGCAACGCCGCGACCTCGGGGTCGAGTTCGGGCTTCCCGCTGTCGTAGACGTAGAAGCCGCGCTTGCCCGCCTTGACGACTGCCGCGAGGTTCGGGGAGACCGTGAAGCGGTCGGGGAAGGCCCGGTTGAGGGTCTCCGAGACATGCAGACCGATCGCCGGACCGACCAACTCCAGGAGAACCAGCGGGGACATCGGCAGGCCGAGCGGCTCCACGGCCTTCTCCGCGACCGCGACCGGGGTGCCCTCGTCGATGACGTTCTGGATCTCGCCCATGAAGCGGGTGAGGATGCGGTTGACGACGAACGCCGGGGCGTCCTTCACCAACACCGCTGTCTTCTTCAGCTTCTTGGCCACCGCGAACGCGGTGGCGAGCGAGGCGTCGTCCGTCTGCTCGCCGCGCACGATCTCCAACAGGGGCAGAATCGCCACGGGGTTGAAGAAGTGGAAGCCCACGACCCGCTCGGGGTTCTTGAGCTTCGACGCCATCTCGGAGACGGACAGCGAGGATGTGTTGGTGGCGAGGATCGCGTGCGCCGGGGCGACCGCCTCGACCTCCGCGAACACCTGCTGCTTGACGCCGATCTCCTCGAAGACGGCCTCGATGATGAAGTCGGCGTCGGAGAAGCCCTCGGCCTTGTCCAGCACACCGGTGACCAGGGCCTTGAGGCGGTTGGCCTTGTCCTGGTTGATACGGCCCTTGCCGAGCAGCTTCTCGATCTCGGCGTGGACGTAGCCCACACCCTTGTCGACACGCTCCTGGTCGATGTCCGTGAGGACGACCGGCACTTCGAGGCGGCGCAGGAAGAGCAGGGCGAGCTGCGAGGCCATCAGACCGGCGCCGACCACACCCACCTTGGTGACCGGACGTGCCAGCGACTTGTCGGGCGCACCCGCCGGACGCTTGCCGCGCTTCTGGACGAGGTTGAACGCGTAGATACCGGCGCGGAGTTCGCCACCCATGATCAGGTCGGCGAGCGCCAGGTCCTCGGCGTCGTAGCCCTGCTGGAGGTCGCCGTTCTTGGCGGCCCCGATGATGTCGAGGGCGCGGTAGGCGGCCGGGGCCGCGCCGTGCACCTTGGAGTCCGCGACGAAACGGCCCTTGGCGACGGCCTGGTCCCAGGCCTCGCCGCGGTCGATCGCCGGACGCTCGACCTTGATGTCGCCCTTGAGGACGTTGGCCGTCCAGATCAGCGACTGCTCCAGGAAGTCGGCGCCCTCGAAGAGCGCGTCGGCGATCCCGAGGTCGAAGACCTGCTGGCCCTTGAGCTGCTTGTTCTGGTTGAGGCTGTTCTCGATGATCACCGAGACGGCCTTGTCGGCGCCGATCAGGTTCGGCAGCAGCGTGCAGCCGCCCCAGCCTGGGACGAGGCCGAGGAAGACCTCGGGCAGCGAGAAGGCCGCGATGTGCTTCGACACCGTGCGGTACTCGCAGTGCAGACCGACCTCGACACCGCCGCCCATGGCCGCGCCGTTGTAGTAGGTGAACGTCGGTACCGCGATGTCCGCGAGGCGCTTGAAGACCTCGTGGCCGCCCCTGCCGATGGCGAGTGCGTCGTCGTGGTTCTTGAGGAGCTCGACGCCCTTCAGGTCCGCGCCGACGGCGAAGACGAACGGCTTGCCGGTGATGCCGACACCGACGATCTCGCCGGCCGCCGCCTCCTTCTCGACCTGGTCGATGGCGGTGTTGAGGTTCGCCAGAGAGGCCGGGCCGAAGGTGGTCGGCTTGGTGTGGTCGAAGCCGTTGTCCAGCGTGATGAGCGCGAACCGCCCAGCGCCGTACGGCAGGTCGAGGTGACGGACGTGCGCGGACGTCACGACCTCGTCGGGGAACAGCTCGGCCGCACCCTTCAGAAGCTCGGTGGTGGTGCTCACTTGTCCCCCTCGAAGTGCGGGTTCTCCCAGATGACCGTGGCGCCCATGCCGAAGCCGACGCACATCGTCGTCAGGCCGTAGCGGACGTTCGGCTGCTCCTCGAACTGACGGGCCAGCTGCGTCATCAGGCGGACGCCCGACGAGGCCAGCGGGTGACCGAAGGCGATCGCGCCGCCGTACTGGTTGACGCGCTCGTCGTCGTCCGCGATGCCGTAGTGCTCCAGGAAGGCCAGCACCTGTACGGCGAAGGCCTCGTTGATCTCGAAGAGGTTGATGTCCTCGATCGAGAGGCCCGCCTTGGCGAGCGCCTTCTCCGTCGCCGGGATCGGCCCGTAGCCCATGACCTCCGGCTCGACGCCCGCGAAGGCGTACGAGACGAGGCGCATCTTCACCGGCAGGTTGTTCTCGCGCGCGAAGTCCTCGCTGGCGATGATCGACGCGGTGGCACCGTCGTTCAGCCCGGCCGCGTTGCCCGCGGTGACCCGCCCGTGCACACGGAACGGCGTCTTCAGACCGGCGAGGTTCTCCAGGGTGGTCCCCGGACGCATCGGCTCGTCGGCGGTGACCAGACCCCAACCGGTCTCGCCCACCTGCTCGTTGGTGTTGCGCACCGAGATCGGCACCAGGTCCTGCTGGATCTTGCCGTTGGCGTACGCCTTGGCGGCCTTCTCCTGCGAACGCACCGCGTACTCGTCGGCACGCTGCTTGGTGATCGTCGGGTAGCGGTCGTGCAGGTTCTCCGCCGTCATGCCCATGAACAGCGCGGAGTCGTCGACCAGCTTCTCGCTCACGAACCGCGGGTTCGGGTCCACGCCCTCGCCCATGGGGTGACGGCCCATGTGCTCGACACCACCGGCGATGACGGCGTCGTAGGCACCGAAGGCGATGGAGCCCGCGGTGGTCGTGACGGCGGTCAGCGCGCCCGCACACATGCGGTCGATGGAGTAACCGGGGACTGACTGAGGCAGCCCGGCGAGAATTCCCGCGGTCCTCCCCAGGGTCAGCCCCTGGTCACCGATCTGCGTGGTCGCGGCGATGGCGACCTCGTCGATCTGCGCGGGATCGAGTCCGGGGTTGCGGCGCAGCAGCTCCCGGATCGCCTTCACAACGAGGTCGTCGGCCCGGGTCTCGTGGTAGATGCCCTTCGGGCCCGCCTTGCCGAACGGGGTGCGGACGCCGTCGACGAAGACGACGTCCCTGACGGTACGAGGCACGATTGGCTCTCCTCCAGGGTGCGGGATCGGCACTGCCGCGATGCGCTGAGCGCGCGCTCAGTACCCATGCTACTTGTGGGTAACCAAGCTGCCCACCCCCGGGGCCGGGAGCGGCGAACGTCACACCCCGCCCGCGCCCGGTTCCCTGGGCGCTACCTGAGGATCTTGGCTTGATCTCGACGCCAAGGTTCCGCTTCCGAGTCCTTTTGTCTTTAGGGGCGCGAGGAACTGCGCGACCAGCCACAACGGACCCGCACCCGCAAAACAACGCACAACCCCTACGGCGCCTTCGCGGTCAAAGCCTCCACCAAAACCGGCGCGACCTGCTCAACCTGCCAAGCCCGAGCCCCGTACCCGGCAAGCGCAGCCCCCACGGACTCCACATCCACACTCCTCGGCGGCTCCCAGCAAACCCGCCGCACAGTGTCCGGAGTAATGAGGTTCTCCTGAGGCATGTTGAGCCCCTCGGCCACAGCCGACACGGCAGCACGCGCCGCGGACAACCGAGCCGCGGCCTCGGGATCCTTGTCGGCCCAGGCGCGGGGCGGAGGCGGCCCGGTAACCGGCTGACCGGGCTGCGGCAGCGCCGAGTCGGGCAGGGCCTTGGCCCGATCGACCGCCGCCTGCCACTGTTCCAGCTGCCGCCGCCCCATCCGATGCCCGAACCCGTTCAACGCGGCCAGTGCCTGCACGTCGACGGGAAGAGAGAGCGCGGCCTCCACGATCGCCGCGTCCGACAGCACCTTCCCCGGCGACACGTCCCTGCGCTGCGCGATCCGGTCCCGCGTCTGCCACAGCTCCCGTACGACACCGAGCTGCCGGCGCCGCCGTACCTTGTGCATCCCGGACGTACGACGCCACGGATCCTTGCGGGGTTCGGCCGGCGGCGCGGCCGCGATCGCGTCGAACTCCTGGCGGGCCCAGTCCAGCTTGCCCTGCCGGTCGAGTTCCTTCTCCAGCGCGTCCCGCAGATCGACGAGGAGTTCGACGTCGAGGGCGGCGTAGCGCAGCCAGGGTTCGGGCAGCGGGCGGGTGGACCAGTCGACGGCGGAGTGCCCCTTCTCCAGGACGAAACCGAGCACACCTTCGACCATCGCGCCCAGGCCGACCCGCGGGAATCCGGCGAGCCGACCCGCCAGCTCGGTGTCGAAGAGCCGCGTCGGCACCATGCCTATCTCGCGCAGACAGGGCAAGTCCTGGGTGGCGGCGTGCAGCACCCACTCGACGCCGGAGATGGCCTCACCGAGGCCCGACAGATCGGGGCAGGCGACGGGGTCGATCAGTGCGGTGCCCGCGCCCTCGCGGCGCAGCTGCACCAGATAGGCGCGCTGCCCGTAGCGGTAGCCGGACGCGCGCTCGGCGTCGACGGCCACGGGACCCGTGCCGGCGGCGAAGGCCGCGATCACCTCGGCGAGCGCGTCCTCGTCGGCGATCACGGGCGGAATGCCCTCTCGGGGCTCAAGCAAAGGGATCGGCGCCGGTTCGACGTCGTCCGGAGGGGCGCCTCCGGTGGTTCGCAGTGAACTGTCTGCTGCGGTTTCTTGGGCGTCGGTCACCTGTCAAGGGTATCCGTGTATGGACAACGCCCGCCGACGGAACGTTCCGTCGACGGGCGTCTGGGGGTCGTAAACCAGTCAGGTAAGTGAAAGATCCGGTTCACGGCTCGAAGGGGGAGCGGGAGGGGAGCGGAAGGGG
>NZ_JBXVPZ010000174.1:0-18975 GCF_057961495.1 Streptomyces sp. P5F9
GTTCTCAGGGGCGCGGACCGCTTGGTCGAAGTCGACGACGGCGTCGAACCGGCCGCTGGTGCGGATCCACTCGTTCACCGCCTGGCGGGCGGACTCGTGGGCACCGGCCGTGTCGTCGTAGCCGTTGCCGCCGAAGGGGGTGAGGGTGGCTCCGTAGACGCGGATGCCCTGGGCGTGGGCGCGGGTGATGATCTGCTGGTAGGCGGTGATGAGGTCGGCCGTGACCTTCTTCGTCGCGGGGTCCATGGTTCCGGCGCCGCCGATGTCGTTGACGCCCTCGAAGACGAGGAGCCAGCTGACGCCGCTCTGGGCCAGGACGTCACGGTCCACGCGGGACAGGGCGCTCGGGCCCAGGCAGTCGCGGAGGACGCAGTTGCCGCCGGCGGCCTGGTTGAGGATCGCGATGCGGGAGGTGGCGGGGCGGGACTGAAGCCGTGTCAGGAGCTGGTCGGGCCAGCGGTTGTTCATGTTGGTGGTGGAGCCGCGGCCGTCGGTGAGGGAGTCGCCCAGCATCACGGCAGCGGAGGTATCGCTCCCGGACCACGCCTCGATGCCGCTGAGGAAGTACCAGTGGTCGACCGTGGTGGCACCGGTCGGATCGGCGTCGTCGAGATGGTTCCCGGCCAGCATGTACGAGGTCGTGCGGGAGCCGGGGTGCGAGGTGATGGAGGTGGACGCCTGGCCGGTGGCCAGGTAGAGCGTCACGGTCAGGTTGGTGCCCGGCTTGACCTCCAGGTCCAGCGGATCACTGACCGCCTGCGCGGCCTTCGGGATGTCGATGTCCGGCTGCCCGTTGAACGTCACCGGCCGTGCGCTGCCGGGCACGATGGCGCTGACGCCCGCCTTGCCGTCCGCCGGGAGCGCCACGGAGGCCGAGGTGATGGGCAGGTCTGTGCCGCCGAACGCGTTGGAGAGGCGTATACGTGTGTATCGGCCGCCGACCGTCACGTGTACGGTCTGGCGCAGAGTGGCGTTCTCGAACACCCGGTTGCTCTGGGTGAACGGTGCCGGCGGCATGTTGGACGACTCGGTCAACTGGGGCATAGCCGCCCAGGTGTTCACCCAGTGCGCGCCCTTCGTGGTCGGGGTGGCATAGCCGGACGAGTGGGACGTGCCGCTGCGCGGCGCACCCGCCGCTGAGGGTACGAGGAGTCCGGCGGTCGCGACGGCGAGCGTGACGATCAGGCTCACCAGCGCTGGTATTCGCTTCATGGACGGCATACCTCCGTCTGTGAGGGCATGTGCTTGAGGGGATTGCGGTCTGGGCGGGGCCGACCGCCCCGCCCTGTTTCCTGAGGAGGTGGTTCAGCTCAGCCGTGTGCTTTCCGGGGGACCGAGGTAGCTGTACTTCAGGCCTCCGGTGTCGATGACGAGCTTGTTGAGTACGACGGTGGGATCGACCATCCAGAACTTCAGTACGTGCCGTCCGGTGGCGTCGATGCGGTGGGCGGTATTGGTGCGGTTGACGTTGTCCGCGGTGTTGCGGCCCCACTGGTTGTTCATGGTGCCGTCGTCGGAACCCGTGGCGGCGATGACGTCCACCGTCTGCGGTGCCTGGTCGTCGAAGGAGACGGCGTAGCGCAGTCCGGCCGTGGGCAACGCCGCGTTACGCGGCGCGAGATGGGCCCAGACCGTGAGCGTCCCCGTGGTGAACAGGGTGACGTCGTACTCAAGACACGGGCCCGATCCGGGAGTGCGGGCGCCTGCGGTGACGGGGAACGGTTCCATGCCGTCACCTGTACGGCCGATGCCGGGAACGCGCTGCCAGGAGATGCCTTGTGCGGGGACGTTTCGGGAGTGGTGCGCGGCCTCGACGGCGACGTAGCCGTTGGCTTCGATGAACCCGGTCAGTCGGGAGTGGGGTAGGGACGGGTTGTCGACAACGGCCCACACGGTGACCGTCGTTCCTTCCGAGCCGGTGACGGTGACCGGGACGCTGCTGTGACCCGTGGGGGCACGTCGCCAGTCGACCGTGACGGTGACGCGTTGTTCCTTGGCGACCGTGCCGTGGGCGCGGTCCGGGATCAGCCACGGGGCTCCCGTGCTGATGTCGTAAGTGAATGACGTGGCCCCGCGGTTGAAGATGTCGATGCACTGGGCCGGCTGCGCTTGGTAAGGGCTGAAGGCGGGCAGTAGCGCCTGTGCCTGCTGGTAAGGCCACCATGCGGCGGAGCCGTCGATCGCCACGGCCATCTCGGCCGCGGCGGGGACGGTTGTCCGCTGGACGGCGGGGTAGATCTGGTCGGGCTGCGGAGGGTCGGCCCAGGTGGCGTTGGAGCCGTAGCGGCCCTTGTCGCCGTAGCCGATGTGGGTCTGGGTCTGGAAGCCCTTCCACTTGCCGCCGGCGATCTGCCGGTTGAAGCGGTCGGCGAGCGCGAAGGCGTCGGCCAGCCGGGCCTCGGCGGCGTCGGCCCGGTCGTTGGTGGCGGCCCTTTCCTGGGCGGCGTAGAGGATGTTGGTGAACTCCGCCTGCCGCAGCAGATACAGGTTGGCGGTGGCCGCCACCTCGTAGCCGACCAACTCGTACCACGCGTCCTGGTCGCTCGCGGGCAGCTTGGACGAGATCCGGCCGGCCTTGGCGGCTAGGTCCTGCCACTCCTGGGTGACTCGCTCGATCTCCCGGTAGTCGGTCTGGCTGAAGGGGGTGGTCGTGTCGTTCGTGACGATGGCCGACGCGCTCGCGGGGTTCTTCGTCGGATCGAGGGTTTGGCGGCGGTTGAGCAGTTCCGGTTTGCGGCGTGCCTGCAACTGCGCGTATCCGCGCAGTACTTCGGCGATGTCCTGGGCAAGTCGGCCGTCGAAGTTCTGCCGTGCGTACTGGAGGTCCCACTCGGGCAGCTGGTCGAGGTTCCATCGGTCGGGGGCCCAGGCGTAGTCGAGGAAGAACTGTGTGGGCCGCTCGTTTCCTTTGACGTCACCGGCGTTGGTGACCCACAGTCCGTGGCTGCCGTAGGCATGGGTCTGGTGCAGCTGGTCCCAGATGTTGGGGATCGTGTTGGTGTCGATCCACTTGTAACTGCGGCTGCCGCCGACGTGACGACCCGAGTAGAGCTCCCCAAGTACCCGGCCGATATCGAGTCCTGCACCGAAGCCGTCGATGAAGCCGGACGACAGCAGACGTCGAGCGCTCGCAACGTGGCGGACCAACAGGAAGTGCATACGCGGCTCGGACACCAACTGGAGGGTGCCGAGGCGTCGGCGAAGGCCTTCCAGTTCATCGTCGACGGACTCATCACAGACCTGCCCGAGGGCGATGGCGACGCCGCCGACACCGCGCCCTACGAAGGGGACGCGGACACGGCCCAGGACCTCGTCACCCGGCTGACCAAGGAACGTACGATCCGCGAAACGAATGCCCGCACCGACGAACAGACCCTGCGCGCGGCTACGGAGAAGATCACGCACCACGCAGCCGCCCAGGAGTTCAAAGACCTGCACGTCCGCGTGCAGACACAGATCCGTATCGCGGGTTGGGAAAGGGGCGCGGCCCGCGCCACAGAGTGGTCCGACGCCCTCAGGCCGCGCCTGCGTGCCTTGAACGAGGAGATCGACCAGACAGAGCGACACCGCACATTGATCGTGCGGAACCTCAAGGCCCAGGTCGACAAGGCACTGGCCTCGTTGCGACAGGCGCAGCGGATGTCACGGCTGCCGGCCAGCCTGGACGACTGGGCCGCTCAGGAGTTCCTCCGCTTCCGCTTCGCCCCGGCACAGGACGGCACCGCGCACCTGCGCATCGGCGAGGTCATCGACGAGGCGGCGAAGGGCCATACCGCGGATGGGCGGACGCTGCGCAGGGACGGGATGTCTCTGCTGCTGGCGGGGGTGAGGGCCGCGGTCCCCAAGGGGTTCCGGATCGACATGCTCAAGCCCGACGCCGTGCTGCGCAACGAGCGCATCAGAGTCTCCGAGATCAAGGACGTCTTCTCCGGCGGGCAGCACCTCACCGCGGCCATCCTCCTGTACTGCACTATGGCCGCCCTGCGGGCGAGCAACCGGGGCAGGGAGAGGGACACGCACTCCGGTGTCCTGTTTCTCGACAACCCGATCGGCCGGGCCAACGCGGACTATCTGCTCGCCCTCCAACGCAAGGTCGCCGAATCACTGGGTGTGCAACTCATCTACACCACAGGGCTGTCCGACGACGGCACGATAAAACGCTTCCCTCTCATCCTGAGGTTGCGCAACGACGCCGATCTGCGGGCGGGGCGCAAGTACCTCACTGTGACCGATCGGATCCAGGAGGCGCTCGACACATTGGCCGAGCCGGACGGCACAGGCAAAGTCACCGCCACCAGAATCTTCAAGCGAGAGACAGAAGACGGACCCGCCCGTGAAGCATAGGCAGAGTGAGTTCATCCGGCACCTGAGAGCTGATGCCACCGAGACGGGCTGGAACGGCGCACGCAGGACGCACGTCGTGCTGGACGACATCTGGACGGCATTCCGAAAGGTGAACAACCGTAACCCGGACGGCGAATACGAACCCCTGCTCATGTCGAGGCTGTTGGACGAACTCGAAGAGCACGGCCTGATCGAGCAGATGAAACAACGTACCCGGGACAAAGTATCCCTGCCTCTCAAGATCTGGCTCTGTGCCACCGCTCCACCGAGACCCGCCGTACCGCCGATGCCGCGCTGGCACCCCGACCTCTACCGGCTCGCCCGGGAGTGGCCGACGGCGACTTCGAAGCAGCGTGCTGCGTACGTGGCCGTCAACCAGTGGCTGATGGGTGATCCGGACCTATTCGCTGTGCCGCTGCGGGAGCGGGCTCTGGAGATCTTCGGAACGTACGGAAGTGAAGCGGATTTCCCCATGCCGGAGAAGACCTTCGACACCCTGCGCTCGGGGCCACTCTTCGGAGACCCTGACCGGCTCCACGCGACTCTGCGCACGTTCACGACGCACCCGCCGCTGCTTACCGAGACGTTCTTGACCGAAATCGGGGACGGCTACTATCAGCGTGTCGGCGCCGGAGACATCCTGCTCGTGGTCGAGAACTCGGCCACCTGGTGGTCTCTCGTGCACAGCCTTCCCGACGATCACCGACTTGGGTACGTCGCCTGGGGGCTCGGCGGCACATTCCGCGCATCGGTCAACACGCTCGCAGCCAAGCACCGTATCGCGGAGATCCGTTACTTCGGTGACCTCGATCTCAGCGGGATCCGCATTCCGCACGCGGCATCCAAGACAGCGAGCGACCGGGGCCTTCCTTCTGTCCAGCCAACTGGGTGCCTGTACGGCGCGCTGCTGGAACTCGGACGCGCCCGCGGTGCGAAGGAAAAGGGTATTGAGGCGGGGGAGGCTTCCGCCCTGGCTGAATGGATGCCCGGGCCGTACCGGGCGAAGACGGTCGGCCTTCTGGTGACAGGCCAGCGCCTGGCACAGGAGTGGGTCGGCTACCGGTACTTGACCCGCGACACGACTTGGCACGCCGACCTCGTTTGACCAGGCAAGGCCGGGCTTATCCTGGGGGCCGGGATGAGGAGCCTCTCGCTCTTAGTAACTCCTTAGTAGTCGTTGACCTGCAATTTTAGTAATGATCTAGGTTTTTGGTACCCTCATAGGCAGATTTGAGACGCTCACGCGGTCTCACTTCTGGTTAGTGAATGCAAGATCCTTGCGAGGTGCGCAGACCATTCAACTGCGCCGTGTGTAAGCGGATTTACGCATTTCCAAGAAGGTGTTTTGGGCGAGTGGGAGCCGCTTGGCAGAATGAAGCCGGAGACGGTACGTGTTTCGCCCGTGAACGTGCTCAGGCTTGAAGAAGTTGCCAGCGGGTTGTCCAAAACGGCCCCCAACCCCGGCCTTTTGGGGTGTCTACGCACCGCATGGAGGAGTGGGGATGGCAGTGCGGGATCGTCCGGACCGGGCCTTCGCAGGCTGGCACGATCCCCGCCTGCTCGCGCAGTTCGCTCCAGCGTGCAGCAGCGGAATTGGTACTGGTTAGCGCCGCGTCAGATGTCGGCGTCCTCAACGGCGCGCGTCAGTCTGGGCGGTTGCTCAACGGGGCCACCCGGAGGTGCGGCCGGTCGAGGGCTGGCTGCTGGTCGCCATCGTCGTGATCGCTGTTACCTACACCCGTGCAGGCCATTGCGTGCTGTTGTTCGGCCTGCCGTGCCGCATCGGTGAGGCGTCTGCCGTGGGGCCGGCCCCGGCCCCGGCCATGATGCAGTCACCGGAGGGCCTGTTTGCCGGACTGATCGAAGTGGCGGGGGCGGTAACCCGACTCTACCGAACCGTTAAGGCGCGTGCCGCCGAGCCTGGCGTCTGTCGTCACGCGACTGTGGACAAGGCGCCGACCGGCCAGGGGTCTGAACACGGACTGATCGCAAAGTCGGCTCGTCAGATGCCGACCGTGATCGGTGCGGGCCGCTTGAGCGCCGTGATCGTCTTGGTCGGTCCGTATGACTCCGACCGGGTTCCTGGCGTCATGCGGAGTGGCTTTCTTGCGCAGCCCGGGATAGTGGCCTTCCTTGTGCATAGTGGCGGCGAGCGAGGGCAGTTGCTCTACATCTGCAGCCCTCTGGCACAGGCCGGGTATTGTGGCGGTCTGGGCGATTTGAACCTTCGTCGTGTTACTCGCAGTGCCCATCCTCGACGGTTCCTCAGGCCATTTCCCTTGTTGCGAGGCGGATGCGCCGCTTGTAGCAGCAGGAGGCCGCGGCAAGTCCGAGAAGGCCGGGTAGCTACGGGGATGGCGTTCGTAGCGAGGATTCAGTCGACGATGATGGGCGGACGGTCAGGACATGGTCCGCTCGATCACCCGCCTGCTGCGGCCCAGTCGTTGACCGGACTCGATGACCTCGCGGGCGATCCGGACTCCAATGCGCCTGCCGCGCAGCCATCTTCAACAGGTCCTGGTAGTAGGCCGTGTCCGCATGCAGGCGTCGGCCTGTTCGAGATCGAAGGTGGCCTGGCACTTACCTGCTCGATCTTGCTGAGCGCGGACCGGCTCGATCAGCAGCTTCGGCGCGGTGACCGCCTTGGGAAACAGCTTCGCGCTGCGATCGGCGAGAGTTCACCGAGGTCACGCTCGCCACTGCGGAATGGGTTACCTGGTTCAACCAGCACCGCCTGCACACCGCGATCGGCGATGTCCGCCCGCCGAACTCGAAGGCGACTATTGCGTCCGGCGGCTCCAACTCGGGGTTGCAGTCAACGTATAGAGCGTCCACCAATGCGGGATTGCTTCACCTCGGAGGGGTGTCGAGGGCACTCGGCGCTGGGAGGCCAGGGCGTTCGACGGAGACGTCCTTTCGAACGATTCGCACCGCCTGGTGGGTCTCGACGGCACGTCGGCCAGAGTCGTTCAGAGCGTAAGGATCGCATGCATGTTCTGACTTGCTGGCTCTTGGCCGAAGCGAGAGGCTGGAGGGTGAGAGTTCGTTGCGGTATCCCTCGACGAGCGGAAGGCGGTGTGTGAGGCGACGAGGCGGTCTGGCGGAGGCCTGAATACACAGACTCCTTTACTCGGCCGAGTACGCTGGACACTGACCTCGAAGAACGACCCTTCGCACGCCGCTCACCGACCACCCACTGGGGGTCAAGGGGTCGCAGGTTCAAATCCTGTCGTCCCGACCAGCTTTGATGCAGGTCGGAGGCCGTTCTCTCCTTTGGGGGAGGGCGGCTTTTCGCGTTCCTGGAGGGCTGGTGGTCGCGGTGTGGTCGCGGGCCCGGTTTGGCGTTGGTTGCGGTGGTGCAGAAGACCGGTGGGGCGGGGGAGCGGAGCCGGTGGAGGGTCTCGCGGAGCCGTTGGATGTGGTCGCTGGTGATCGCAGTTGCTGGCGGTCGGCTCTTTGTTCGGCTCGTGTGAGGGCGCGCTCGATGGTGTCGACGGCTTCGCGGGCGGCCTGCTGGGTGAGGTGGCCGTAGATGTTGGCCGTGGTCGACAGGGTGGAGTGGCGCAGGGTCTTGGAGACGACGGTGATGGTGAGGGTGGCGGCCAGGTGGCGCAGGTCGTGAAGGGCCACTCGGGGGACACCGGCTTCTTCGGACAGGTGTCGGAGCCGGTCGGGGACAGTTCTGGGTCGGAGAGGTCGGCCGTCGGGCCTGCAGGAGACCAGTCCTGTGTGTGGGGGGACTCGGGTTGCTGTGGGCGCGGGCCGTTGAGCGGGCCCGGTGTTGGAGGGCGGCGGCGAGTCGGGGTGATGTGGCCACCCAGTTCTTGCTGGAGCGGGTCTTGGGTGCGGTGATGACGAGCTGGTTGTTGTCGATCGCGGAGAGCGTGCAGTGTACGTAGAGGACGCGTTCGCTCAGGTGGATGTCGTCCCGGTGCAGGCCGAGGGTCTCTCCCTTGCGCAGGCCGGTGCCGATGAGGAACTCGAACAGGTCGGCCATGTCGGGGTCGGCTTTGTGGCAGTACTGCAGGAACCGGGCTGCCTCGTGCGCGGTCCAGATCCTGCGTTGTCGCCCAGCGCGTTGGACAGTGTGGTCAGGCACCGGTAGAGGGTGGTGCGGCCGCGGCCGCGGCCGGCGGCGAGCTGGCCGGTGACGAAGGCGTTGATGTGCCGGTGTCTGAGCTGGTCCAGCTTGAGGGTGCCGAAGGCGGGGGCGAGATCGTTGTGCGCGTAGTCGCGGTAGTGGGCCATGGTGGTCGGCTTGAGCACCAGTGTCTTGGCCGTCAGCCAGGTGTGCAGGTAGTCGGCGAGGGTTTGGTTCGGGTCGGCGTTTATCCCGCTGGTCTCGCCCTCCAGGAACGTCCGCAGTGCGGACTCGGCAGCCTTGGGGCTGGTGAAGCCGCCTCGTCGGACGGTTGTCCGGTGGTGGTGTGGGGCGGGGGTGTCGACGGCGAAGATCCACGTCCCGTGGTGAGTGTGGGTGAGTAGGCGGGGGCAGTGTGCTCCGAGCTGGCGGTGGTGGGTGTCGCGGCAGCCGCACTGTCGGTAGACGCGGCCGCGGCCCGTGGTGGTACGCATGAGGATCGCCTCCCGGAGGCGGAGGAGGGGCCGACACCTCCAGTCTGGTGCGACCACCTGCGACCACCACCCCCGCCATGCCTCCCACGACCAGCACGTATCCGTTGGCCGCGCGAACGGGAGAACGAGCCAGATGCGGCAACCACAGCATCCTCCGTACCCGGCCCGGCCGGGGCGGGAGGCCCGCCCCCACATCGCATCAGGAATGAACAGCTGCCTGTCGGCCGTCGTTTCGCAGGCCTGTCGGAAGGGCCATTATTGGGCCCTGACAGTCGTTAGCGCGTCCCGTAAGATTCCGACTACTGTGTGCCACAGTAGGGGGACGTTGGGGGGCTTTCGTGCTCGATGCGAAGCAGCATCAGGGCAAGTTCGGCGAAGACTACGTCCGTGTGCTGGCCTCTGCGGCAGGGCTGATCGTCCTGCAAGGCGATCTCGACGCGGACGGGGTCGACCTCGGGTTCCGCGCCACCGGCCGCTACGGACGGACGGTGTCACCCACTGTTGAGGCTCAGATCAAGACATGGTCGGCGCCGTCTGTGTCGTCCGGCCACCTGAACTACCGCGGGCTCAACGAGTGGCAGTTCAACAGGCTCGCCGGTCCCGACTTCACCGTGCCCCGCTTTCTGTTCGTCATCTGCGTCCCCGCCGACAACCAGGCGTACGCGGCCATGAGCACCGACGGTGTGATGCTCCGTCACCTCGGCTACTTCGTCTCGCTTCGCGCCGAGGAGCCGATCAAGGACCCCGACCGTCACCGAAAGCGTCCGGTCAGAGTTCCGACAGCGAACGTGCTCACCGCCGCCTCACTGCGCCGGCTCGCCGAGACACAGTCCGACTGGTAGGGGAACCGATGACGATTCCGCTGAAGGTCGACGACATCGCCAGCTATCTGGCGGAAACGGGCTGGGAGCGGGATCCACAAGGCTGGCGCGGAGCGAGTGTCTGGCAACACCCGGGCGACTACGAGGTGTTGGTACCCGCTCGCGACGGCATGGGCGACAACGACCGCCGAGTACGGGAGATCCTGCGCTGTCTGTGCGCGCTGGAGGACCGGCCGGCGGGCGACATCGCCCTGGAGATCGCCAGACCGCAGCTGGACAAGCAGTCCTTCCGCACGTTTCCCACCGGCCACGACCCCGGCTATACCTCGCTGCTCCTGGGTACGCAGACGGTGCTGGGTGTCCGCAACCTCCTGACAGCGGCGGCGCGCACCGTCGTGCAGGGTCCGCACTTCGCCTTCGCCGGCCGGCAACCGGGCGTGGTGGGCGACCTCTTGCGCGCAGCCGAACTCGGCCCCTCCCGCGCCGGGAGCTACGTCGTCGAGATCCGGGTGGCGGCGGACGCGACGGCCCGAACCCCGAGCGGGGAGCAGGTCACCGGTCGGGCTGTGCTGGTCCAGATGCTTGAGGCGGTGAGCGCGGCCCAGGCAGCCGTAGCGGCGGACGCGCCCGCGGCCTTCGACGAGACCGTCACGGCCGGCGTCTCCGCGGATCTGTGCAAGGCGCTCAGTGAGCTCTCCGGTTTCGACCGGAGCGAGCCCTTCGAGATCGGCTTCCGGTGGGCGCGCTCGCAGCCACTCGATGTGCCGTCACGCGTCGTCGCGTTCCCGGAGACCTCGGGACCGCTTCTGCACGCCGCGTCCCTGCGGCTTCGCGACCTGAACGCCACCGGTGCCGCGACGGTCTCCGGTGTGGTCGAGGGGCTGCATGACGACTCCTCCGGCAACGACCGGTGGCGGATCAAGGTCCGCGGTGAGTTGCGCACCGAGCACGCCGAACTGGTCCGGCGGGCCGTCTGGGTGCGGCTCCCGGACCAGGCCTCGTACGACCGTGCGATCACCGCGCATCGGGAACGGCAGGTGATCACCGTCGTGGGCGAGTTGTCCAGCATGACCGGCCGGGTGGAACTGGTGCCCAGGCGGGGGTTCGACATCTGACCGGATTTCGGCTCATCGAGGAGGGGTACTATGCCGACGGAGTTGACTGTACGGGATCATGCATCGCTGTTCGCCCTGATGGTGGTCGCACGGCCGGTGACCAACCGTGAACTGCGCGAACTCGCCGGCCTGGAGATCACCGCGGCGGTGCGACGGCGAGTGAACCAGGATGCCGAGCGGATCGTGACCAGGAAGCACGGTGCGGTCAACACGCACCAGCTCACGTCCGCGGGCCGGACCTGGTGCGAGTCCGCTCTGGTAGCCGGACGCCCGGACGGAGCGAAGTTTCCGGCCGGGGTGCTCTATGCGGTGCTGGACAACGTCGGACAGTACCTGGCCCGCTCCGGCACCAAGTTCGGCGAGTTCTTCCAGCCCGACGTCGAGGACTGGATCCGCGCGGTCTACACGGAACTCACCGTCCGCCGGAAACCGGGCAGCTGGGTCAGACTGTCGGCGCTGCGCCCGTGGCTCGGGGACCTGCCGCGAGGGGCCGTCGACGCCGAACTCGACCGGATGATCGAGCAGAACGACGTACAGCTGATGGGCGAGCTCAACCAGCGCACGCTCAGCGACGAGGACCGCAGAGCCGCCGTCAACATCGGCGGCGAACCCCGCCACCTGCTGCGGATCGGACCGGCGTGAACGGGGAACTCGCCGCCCTGGAGACGCTGTACATCAACACCGCGCTGACCCAGGAAGAGATCTGGACACCGGTGACCTCCTACCACGTCGACGGCCTTCATCCCGAGGTGTTCCGGCGGCTGGGGAGGGCGATGAGCGCCGTCGAGCGCGCCCACTCGCCGGTTGCGACCGTGGTGCGTGGCGAGAGCGGCTCGGGCAAGACGCATCTTCTCGGCTGGACCCGCCACGAGATCCAGGAGCGCGGTGGCTCCTTCTTCTACATCAAGCTCGTCACCGGCCGGAACTTCTGGGAGAGCGCCGCCGACAGTCTCGTAGACAGTCTCTACCGGCAGGACGAGGGCGGCCAGGAACAGCTGATTCGGCTGCTCGACAAGCTGTCGCGCCAGGCCCGACTCGACGCGGACACGCATGCCGCCGTCACCGGCCGGCGCGAGTTGACGCGCGCCCATGTCGATGCGTTCGTCCGGGGGATCCGGGCCATCGACCGACAGGTGGGCAACGAGGCCGCGGACACGGCCCGCGCGCTCGCACTCATAGCCTCCACCGGCGATCCCGTGGAGATCGGCAGGGCCTACTTCGCGCTCAGCGACGATGACGAGGACAAGCGCGCCGCCTGGGGGATGTCGCCGGGCGGACGACCCGCTCAACGCGTCCTCCGCGATCTGACGCGCCTGTTCGCCCTGGTAGGGCCGCTGGTGTTCGCCTTCGACCAGCTCGACACCCTGGTGTCCGCCGCGGAGACGTCGTCGCTGACGTCGCCCGCTTCCGGCGCGGGCCGGGTCGCGAAGCGGCTGAGCGGTGAGATCGCCACCGGCCTGATGGAACTGCGGGAGGAAGCCCGCCGCACCCTGATGGTCGTGGCATGCCACGAGGACACCTGGGAGCAGATTTCCCGGACGGCGGTCCGGTCCGCCCTCGACCGGTTCGAGGTTCTGCCGACGCTCGGCGCGATTCCCGACGAGGCCACCGCCGCCGCCATCGTCAGCAGCCGTTTTCGGCCCTCCTACGAGGAGGTGGGGTTCACCCCGAAGTCTCCCACCTGGCCGGTCACCTCGGAGGCACTGGCCGAAGCCCCACACCGTTACACCGCACGGCGGCTGCTCGTCCGGGTCCAGAAGCACATCGAGGCGTGTCTGCAGACCGGCACGGTGGCCGAACTGACCTCCCTGGCAGGCGCAGAGCCCACGGCAGCCGCACCGCCCGCACCGGCGAGGGCCGTCAACCTGAGCACCCTGACGGAGTCCTTCGACAAGCTCCGTGCCGAGGCGGACGACCTCGGGCCGCTCGACCCCACGACCGAGGACGGGTTGATGCCCGCTCTGCTGGGCGCGGGGCTGCGGAGTCTGGTCAGGGAACTGGGTGCCGACGAGACGCGGTTCTCCATCGAGACCGACTTCGGCCGCAAGGCGGCGTTGCACGCCCGGTTGCGCTATGTCGTGGACGAGGCCAGCGAGAACGAATTCCACTGGTCCTTCCGGGCGACCGCCGCGAACAACGCCATCGCCGCCCAGAACCGGATCCGTAACGCGGCCGTGGAGGCCGGCCTGACGGCCGACCTGGCGAGCCGCCGGCTGATCCTGCTGCGGAACATGCCGTACCCGAGCGGCCCCAGGACCAAGGACATCAAGGACGACTTCGAGGCGCGGGGCGGGGTGTCGTTACCGATCGGCGCCGCCGACCTCCGGACCCTGGCCGCCCTCCGGGCCATGCTCGACGACCGTACGTCAGGCCTGGACGAATGGCTGCGACAGGAGCACCCCGCTTCCCGCATCGAGGTCTTCGCGCCGGTGCTGGGAGACTTACGGCAGCATCTCGGCATCGCGACCACGGGAGTCGGCTCCAAGGTGGCGGTGGATGCGGCAGGCATACCGGAGGACGCCGAGCCCGCTCGTACCGAAATCGTCGTCGGAACCACGGTCCGGGGCGGCCGTTCGTTTGCGGTACCCATGGAACGGCTCCGGATGCACACCGCCGTGGTGGGCGCGGCGGGCTCGGGCAAGACGGTCCTGATCAAGCGACTTGTGGAGCAATGCGCTCTGCGCGGCGTCTCGGTGATCGTGCTGGATCCGAACGACGACCTCGCACGGCTCGGCGACCCCTGGTCGCGCCCACCGAAGGGTTGGACGGACGACCATGAGCGCGAGGCCCGACGCTACTTCGCGGATGTCGAAGTGGTGGTGTGGACACCGGGTCTGAACCGGGGACGTCCGATCTCCTTCTACCCGCTTCCCGACTTCGGTCCCGTCCTTGACGACGAGGACGACTGCCCCCGTCTGGTCAGGTCGACCGTGACCTCACTCGCGCCACATGCCGGTGTACGCGGCAGCAGTGCTCGCGCGACCCAGCAGCTGGGGGTCCTCAAACGTGCCCTCGAACGGTACGCGCGCGACGGCGGCAAGACCCTGGCCGGCTTCGTCGAGCTGCTCGCCGAGCCCCCGAGCGACATCGTGAACAGCAGGACCAGTCGCTTCGCGGTTCAGATGGCGGACACGCTGGAAGCCGCGATGGAAACCGACCCGCTGTTCGGGGAGTCCGGCGCACCCGCCGATCCCGGCATGCTCCTGATCCCGTCGCCGGGAAAGGCCGCCCGTATCTCGGTGATCAGCTTCATCGGCCTGTCCGGCGACGGACCGGCCCAATTCGTCAGCCGCCTCCAGGCGACCTTGTTCTCATGGTTCAGGGCGCACCCGGTCGGCGACCGTGCCCTGGGCGGGCTGCTGGTGATGGACGAGGCGCAGAACTTCGTGCCCTCCGGCGCATCGAATCCGAGTACGGAAAGCACGGTCGAACTCATCCGCCAGATACGCAAGTACGGACTCGGGATAGTCCTCGCCTCACAGCTCCCCAGGGGGATCCACAACCAGGCGCTGGGCAACACCGTGAACCAGTTCATCGGCCGACTCATAGGACCCGCGCACATCGAGGCCGCCCAGACCATGGCCCGGGCGCGGAACGCGGTCCTCGACAACCTCGCCGGTCTCAAGGCCGGCATGTTCAACGCCGCGAGCGAGGGGACCGGATTCAGCAAGATCGAGGTGCCGATCTGCCTCAGTCACCACGATGTGCCGCTCACGGAGGACGAGATCGTCGAGCGAGCCCGCCGGGGTACCTGAGCGGTCGTGAGGTGGTGAGCGCGTCCTGGCCCGTGCCGAGATCCTGGCCTGTCGCCCTGCGCTGGTGTGTCCGTGCCGAAACCCTGACCTGCACGGACAGGGATTTCAGCACGGACAGGGTCGCCAGGGCGCTTGAGCCGTCGTATCCCGGCGGTCGCCTCTGCGCCGAACTGGAAGAGGGCAGACGGACCTGCGCGAGCGAACCGCGCTCTTCTTCAGCACTGTCACCGTCGGAGGCGACACCCTCGTCGTCGACAACGCCCATCAGGCAGCCGATACACGGAGAGCAGTATAAGGACGTGCCCAGCACGACCAGTTCGCCGCCGGGCCAGGCTTCACCTGTGTACGGGGAAGGCATTGCGCCTCTGCGCCGGCCGAGTCAGCTGGTGGACAGGAAGTCTCCGTCGCCGTCTTCGGTCTGTCGCGCGACCTCGACAAGCCGATCGACCCGACCTGCCTCGACGCGTGCGAACACATGCGATTCGAACGTCATGCCGGGTCCCTGTGCAGGCACCATCCGAAACAGGTAGCGGCCGGCGACAGTACTGCCCGCGCTGAACTGCTCCAAGACCGTCAACTCGCCGCCGCCGCCGACTACGAGTTGCCGCATCTTCCGCACGTGCGGGAGGTACGCGGCACGGTCGTACACGGCCCCGTTGATGCGTTGGACGAAGGTCGGCGTGATCAGTCTGTCCAGCGTCGTTTCCAGCGGCTCAGTGCTCTCGTCCCCGAACAGCAGCTCCGACAGGACGGCGGGCAGGTCGATTTCCTCGCTCATCAGTAATGCTTCCTTCTGCCCCGCAGCGGGGCGGACGTGTTCACGCGGTGATGTGCCACCTCGCGGTGACGTCGTACCGACATCTTGCTTCCGGAGATCAACCGCAGACAGGGCCAACCTGGCCCCCCTTCCTCCTGACGGCGGACTTGCCTCAGGGAGGACTGCTGCTGGGGGTGCTCGTCCGGGGAGGGAAGAGGGCCGCGGAATGAGATGCCCGCTTTTGTCCCTGGGCCCCACTCCCGCGGCCGTAGGTGAGACCGCGCACTTGGATGCCGCAGGGGAGCACTTCGGCCAAGCGGGTGTCGGGCCGCAAGCGCGGACTGGCCGTGGATGCCAGCAGGGGGATCGCGGCGTAGGTGGCCATCACGTCACACCGCGCTGATGCAGCAGAGCCGTGGTGATTCCGGTGCCCGCGCCGAAACCAGCGACACGGGCACTCGCCAGGGGACGGCTCGCGACCTGTTCGACGCGGTCGAAGGGCGCGGGAGGATACGAAGCGGCCGGCCGCGTGCTGGTCAGCCGCCGCGTCAAACGAATGGGCGCGTGAGCTGGTGGTCATCCCCCACCATCCCCGAGCCCCCAACTGCCCGCACCGGTCGCGAGTTCGCCGTCTCGCCGCGCTGCTGCGACCTGGCACAGGTTGCTCGGGCGGCTTGCCCGTGTGCCGGGAACGGCTGTGCGGCCGGCCCCGGCACCGAGATGGTCACGGCTTGCGGGCGACCGCCCCGTACATCGCGATGTCCTCGTCGCGTATGTTCTGCTCGCCCCTGCCGTCCGGGTGCCACTTGTGGACCTGGACGATGCCGGGTTCGACCAGCTCCAGCCCGTCGAAGAACTCGTGGGCCTCGTCGATGGTGCGCAGCCGCATCGGCATGTCGCGGGCCGCGTACTCGCGGGCGACGCGGCCCACCTCCTGCGGTGCGAACTCGGCGGTGCCGATCGACATCGCGAGGTAACTGCCCGAGGGGAGCGGTTCCAGCAGGCGCCGTACGACGCCCACCGCGTCGTCCGCGTCGAGCATGAAGTGCACGATGGCGATCACCGTCAGCGCCACCGGCCGGGAGAGGTCCAGGGTCTCGCGCAGCTCCGGCGCGTCGAGGATCGTGGAGGGTTCACGGAAGTCGGCCTCGATGTACGACGTCCTGCCCTCGGCCGTGCTGGAGAGCAGACCCTGGGAGAGGGTGAGAACGATGGGGTCGTTGTCGACGTAGACCACCCGTGACTCGGGAGCCACCTGCTGGGCGATCTCGTGCAGGTTCGGGGAGGTGGGGATGCCGGTGCCGACGTCCAGGAACTGGCGCACGCCCGCCTCCTCGGCGAGCCAGCGCACGGCCCGGTTCATCCAGTCCCGGTTGGCGTGCATGTGGATCGGGAGGGCGGGCCACTCCCGGGACATGGCGTCGCCCGCCTCTTTGTCGGCGGGGTAGTAGTCCTTTCCGCCCATGATGTAGTCGTAGATCCGCGCGGAGTGCGCGTGCTCGGTGTCGATGCGGTCGGCCGGCCATCCGTTGTCGGGCAACGCCGTGTCTCCCATACGAGTCGTGGAGTTTCGGGATGAACGCTCAGTAAAACAAGGGGAGTTCAGAGGAGGAAGTCGGCGTCACCCGCCTTCACGCCCGTGACGAAGCTCGTCATTTCGCGGGGTGTGAAAACCAGCGCCGGGCCGTCGGGGTCGGTCGACTGACGTACGGCGACGCGTCCGTCGGCGAGCTTCTTGACTTCCACGCAGGCGCCCCCTGCGTCGTCGCTCCACGGCTTGGTCCAGCCGCGCGCGCCCAGGTTCCGGGACGGTATGCCGTTGCGTATGGGGTGGTGCACGTCAGAGCTCCTTGCGAATCGCACCGAGGAGGGCCTCGGTCTTGCGGGCGGGCGCCGCCTGGGCACCCAGCCGGTCCAGGGCCTCGCGGTACACCACGACGTCGTCGCTCTTGTCCAGATAGACAGCGCCCACCAGGCCGTTGAGATAGACGACGTCGGGCAGTTCGGGTGCCCGGAACCGGAAGAGGTGGAACGCCCCGGCCCGCATGGCCGGGTGCGGGCCGTTGGCGAACGGCATGATCTGCAGGGTCACATGGGGCAGCCGGTTGACCTCGATCAAGTGGTCGACCTGGGCGCGCATCACCGCGGCACCCCCGACCGGCCACCTCAGCACCGTCTCGTCCATCACGACCCACACCCGCGGCGGCGCCTCGCGGGTCAGCAGTTCCTGGCGGCGCATGCGCAGGGCGACCCGGCGCTCCGTGGCCTCGGTGGGGGCGTGCGGGTTGCCCGCGCCGAGCAGGGCCCGGGCGTACTCCTCGGTCTGCAACAGCCCGTGGACGAACTCGTTCTCGTAGGCGCGGACCTGCAACGCTGCCTGCTCCAGGCTCAGATAAGCGGCGAACCAGTCGGGCATGACGTCGCGGTACGTGTGCCACCAGCCGCGCTTGCTGGCCTCGCGGACCGACTTCAGGAAGGTGTCGATCTCCTGACGGTCCGTCACCCCGTAGACCTGCAGCAGCTTTTCGGCGTCCGCCAGGCGCAGCCGGGCCACCTTGGCGGCCTCCATCCGGCGGATCGTGGAGTGGCTGACACCGATGGCCGCGCCCGCCTCCTCGTATGTGAGACCTGCGCGGGTCCGCAGCTCCTCCAGCTGGCGGCCGAGGATCATGCGCAGAACGGAGGGGACGCCGCCCCAGTCGGTCTCTGCGGTCACGGTCTACCTCCCTTGCGCCTCCAGCTCCGGGCGGCAGTCTGGCGGGCTTTCGCTCTTCACCGACTCTTTCGATCACTTCCTGGCGGAAGCAGCATGCACTTCGCTACGTGCAATTTTCAACTTGCCGGTTGCGATGCGTTGTTGGCAGATGCCACAGTAAGCATGTCGTCACAGCTCGTCGAAGAGTGAGACGGCACAGCCCAGTTGGGGGAAACAGGGCTGCGACCTGCGTTGGCCCGGCAGGGTCGCCATCCGCGCCTCGTGCGCGGCCGGTCGGCGCGATACCGGCACCGCCCAGGGTGCGAAGGCACACGAAAGGCGTACGGCGATGGCTCCGCCCTCTGTCCCCCAGCCGTTGGATCGACCTCCCGGAGGCGAGCGCCCTGGCCGACTCCCTGGGCCGCAAGGCCCCGGCCGGCTCGTCTCCGGGAACCAACACCCGCGCCACAGCCATCTGTTCGGCCTGCCGGCGACCCCGGCGTCAGCCGGTCTGGCCCGCAGAACCGTGGAGGAACTGCTCATCGCGTGGGGTGTCCGCGAAGCCGTCCGGGACAACGCTGTCGTCGTGACCTCCGAACTCGTCACCAACGCGCTCACACACTCCGCGAGTGACTGGATCGTCTGTGAGGTGCGGAGCACGGACGGAGTCGTGCGGATCGAGGTGGAGGACCAGAACCGCGGTCCCACGCTCCCGGTACCCGGTCGGCCCGGCCCCGACGACCAGGGCGGGCGCGGTCTCCTGCTCGTCGCGGAGCTCAGCAGCGACTGGGGAACGGCGGACATCCCGCACCGGTCCGGGCGGATCGTCTGGGCCGAACTGGCCACGGACGCCGACGAACCCGTCCCGCCCTGACGTCCGCCTGGCCGACCCAAGCTCCCCGCCCGGCCCATC
>NZ_JBXVPZ010000175.1:0-18960 GCF_057961495.1 Streptomyces sp. P5F9
GGGCTGGAGGAAGCCGTCGCGCGGGTTGGGCAGGAAGCTCCGGCGGGCTTCGAAGTGGTCCATGGCCGGGGCGTTGGCGCCGTTGACGACCGCGGAGTTGGGGATGCGGAACGCCGTGGCCAGCTCGCGGACCTCCGCGACCGTCCGGCCGGCGATCCACTCCTGGATCACCGGGGCCGTCGCGGTGGTCCGTGCGCCGATCGAGACCGAGTTCTTCTCGTCGATCCACTCCGGGTGGCCGACCATCGCGCAGAGGTCGAAGTACTGCTGGGCCGTCGCGCACCCGAGTGCGACGAGTCCGTCCTTGGCGGTGGCCACGCCCGGTGTGTTCAGCCTGCGCGTCTGCTGCCACGGCCGGTCCAGCATGTCCCGGAACGTCACCGGGTGGTAGGTCAGGGACAGGACATGCACCTCAAGCATGGAGAGATCGATCAGTTCGCCGGTGCCGGGAGCGCGCAGTCGTACGGCCATGGTCGCGGCGGCGGCGTACGCCCCCGACACCCAGTCACCAACCTGACCGCCCACGTGGACCGGCGCCCGGTCCGGTGCGCCGCGCCCCAGGCCGATGATGCCGCCGGACCAGGCCTGCAGCGTGAACTCGGTGGCCGCGCGGTCCCGCCACGGCCCCTCAAGACCGAACGGCGTGATCGACGTGACGACCAGGTGAGGGTGGGTGCGGTGGATCTCCTGGGGGGTCAGGGGCGAGCCCGGCGACCACACCGCGACGTCCGCCGACGCCAGGAGTCCGCGCACCAGCTCCGGATCGCCTACGACGCTCTCCTTCGAGCAGGCCAGGAAGCTGAACAGGGCGCCGTCGTCGCCGGGTCGGATCGTGGCGCCGGATGCCGACCAGCGTCGTAGCGGATCGCCTCCCGGAGGTTCGACCTGGGCGCCCCCGTCGGCGAGCAGCTTCGTGCAGTAGGCGCCGGGGATGCCCGTGGACAGGTCCACCACGGCGCAGCCGGTGAGCGGGGGTTCGGCGGGCGTGGGGGTCAAGAGTCGTCCCTTCGCTCGCGGCCCGACCTGCTCAGCCGGAAGTCCGGCGGGAAGCGGTCGTCGTTGCCGCGGACCGCGTTGGGTACGCCGCCGTTGACCGTCTCCTCGTCGAGCATCAGGTCGTGGTCGTCGGCCCGGGCCATCCCGCCGACTGATTCGAAGAGACCGGTGAGGAGGGAGCCCATGTACTCGCCCTGGTGCTGTTTGAAGATCTCGAAGAAGACCTTCTGCATGAACACGGTGTCGGTCGGCCGGGTGCGTGCGCAGGCCAGCGCGTACTTGTCCACCTCCTTCTCCAACTCGTCCCGGGGGACGACGCTGTTGAGGAAGTTGCACTCGTACATCTCCAGGGCCGTGAAGGGCCTGCGTAGGCCCGGCGCACGAACGCCGCCGACAGGTCGATCTGGCGCATCCCCGGGGCCAGGGACCCCTCGATGTCGGCCATGGCCCGCTCGGTGATCCTCAAAGCGGTACGGATACAGGCCAGTTCGTCGGGTGTCTTGATCATCTTGGCCGCGGTCAGGACCAGCGCCGCGTCGAGGGGAGGCCCGCCCGGGAACAGTGCCTTCTCCGCTCTGTGCATGGCCCCGGTCACCTCGTCGACCGCGACCCGCGCTCCGCCGGGCACGAGGTCGGCCACCACGGCCGCGAAGTTCCGTACTCCTTCGTCGAATTCGAGGTAGACCGGGGCATGGACGTGGTCGGCGGGCAACGGCGACTGTGCCGAGGTGCCTTCGCGGAACGGCATGAACAGATGGGGCAACGGGT
Organism: Streptomyces sp. P5F9; assembly: GCF_057961495.1. NCBI lineage: Bacteria > Bacillati > Actinomycetota > Actinomycetes > Kitasatosporales > Streptomycetaceae > Streptomyces > Streptomyces sp. P5F9. The sequence continues at coordinate 1,765 of NZ_JBXVPZ010000175.1, forward strand.
CGTCCGCCACCACCACCGCCACGGGACGGTCGACGTGCGCGAGACCGGAGTCGCCGAGCGGCCAGCTCGCTCCGGTCGCATAGGTCACCGCGTTGTTGCCGAGCAGGATCAGGGCGTCAACGCCCTGTCCCGCCATGGCCGTTCGCAGCCGTGCGCCGCGTTCACGGTTCATGCGGGTCGGGTCGGGCGCGGTCGGGATGTCGATGACGGTCATTCCCGTCTCCCTCACGAGGTCATGGAGCTTCGCCGTCGGTTGTCGTGGTCCCGGCCGGTGCTACAGGCCGAGGTACGCCTTGACGTTGCCGCTGACCACGCGGGCCGCCTTCTCGGGCCCCACGGCGTCCACGACCATGGCGATCGACTTCTCCGAGTAGCCGAACGTGCTCTCGTTGTGCGGGTAGTCGGCCGACCACATGACCCGGTCCACCCCGATGCGGTCGACCAGTTCGAGGCCGAGCGGATCGACCATGAAGGACGCGTACATGTGCTGGTCCCAGTAGTGCTGGACGTCGTGCTCGACGGGCCGGTCGAGCATGTGCCGGTAGGAGGCGAGGAGGTGTTCGGCGTCCTGGAGCGCGGAGGGGACCCAGTTCACGCCCCCCTCGAACCACCCGACGCGCAGCCCCGGATGACGGTCGAGGATGCCGCCGAGGACGTACCTCCCGAACATCTCCCGGTACGGCGCCACATTGGCCACCATGCCGACAGCGATGGCGTTGACCTCGCACGGGGCCTTGAGCCCGGTCTCGCCGATGTGGTGGGACACCGGGAGCCCCGCCTCCTCGATCGCGTCCCAGACCGGGATCATCGCGGCGCCGGAGTAGTCGATGGGGTTGCCCGCGTCGTCCTGTCCGGGGTTCAGCGGCATGAGGAAGGTCTTCAGCCCCAGGCCCCTCATCTCATCGAGGGTGCGTCGAGTCCCTTGCGCGTCCCACCAGTTGACGAGCCCGACACCGAAGAAGCGGCCCCCGGAGCGTTCCTGCAACCCGGCGATGTACTCGTTGTAGATCCGGAAGCAGAGCTCGCGGACCTCCTTGTCGGGGTAGTGGAACAACGCCAACAGCGCGTTGGGGAACGCCAGTTCCTTCGCGATGCCGTCCGAGGCCAGTTCCTCGATGCGCCCTTCGAGGTTGTTGCTGCCGGCGCCGGTCAGGGGGTCGTACTGCATGAGCACATGGCTGAACTCGCCCGGCAGGAACGACTTTCCGCCCATTCCCAGTTCGTAGGCGCCGTCCTCGTACCACACCCGCGGTGCCTGGTTCCTGAGCCGCTCGGGGAAGCGGTCGTAGAAGATGTCGTCCGCGAGGGAGATGTGGTTGTCGGCGGAGAACACCTCCGTGCCCTGCGGAAGGCCCGGCGAGGAGCCGTCGGCGTGGCCGTGCCGGTCCTTGGGCGGGCCGAAGCCCTCGGGGGGATACAGGGTGGATGACTGGCTGGACATCATTGTCCTCCATGGGAGCCGCGGGTTTCACGTCCGTGCGTGGTTCGTCTGCTCCTGCCGGGCGGGGAGCGGGCGGGTCAGGCCCGCAGGGGCTTCGGGCCCGCCGTGGTTCCGCCGTCGACCGTCAGCACCGTGCCGGTGGTGTGCAGCGAGCGGTCGCCGCCCAGGTAGGCGACGGCTTCCGCCACGTCCCTGGGGGTGCCCTGCCGCCGCAGGGGCTGTACGGCCGCCATATGGGCGCGGATGCGCCGGGTCATCTCCTCGGCGTCGCCCTCCTGCCCGGCCGCCGTCGCCGAGGCCAGCAACTGCGTCGGGATGCCGCCCGGCGCCACGCAGTTGACGCGGATGCCGTACTCGGCCAGGTCGACGGCCACACCCTTGGTGAAGTGGATGACCGCTGCCTTCGAGGCGCGGTAGGTCGGCACACTCGCGCCGGCCTGGATCCCGCCTATGGAGCTGACGTTGACGATGGAGCCGCCGCCGTTCGCCGCCATGTGCCGGGCCGCGGCCTGGGTGCCGACCATCACGCCGAGCAGGTTGACCGAGAGGACGCGCTGGAAATCGGCGAAGTCCTCGTCGAGGAAGTGCTGGTGCATGGCGCCCGACACACCCGCGTTGTTGACCATGAGGTGCAGGCCGCCGAACTCCTTCACCGCGAAGTCGACGAGTCCCCGGACCTGCTCGGCGTCCGCGACGTCCGTCCGCCGGAAACGGACGTCCGGGCCGTAGCCGTTCGCCAGTGACTCGCCGAGATCCGGGTCGAGATCGGCGATGACGACCCGGGCCCCGTCCTCAAGAAGCCTCTCGACGGTCGCGCGCCCCAGGCCCGCCGCTCCGCCGGTGACCACGGCGACCTTCTCCGACAGTTCCTCGGTCATCGTGGTCACTCCCATGTGACGGGCAGTGAGTAGACGCCGTAGGCCAGCCGGTCGTGCTTGAACCGGATCCGGTCCAGCGGCTCGGCCAGGCGCAGGGTGGGGATCCGGCGGAAGAGCGTGCCGTAGACGACCTGGAGCTCCACGCGGGCGAGTTGCTGGCCCACGCACTGGTGGATGCCGAAGCCGAACGCGTTGTGGTGCCGGGCGTTCTCCCGTGCCAGGTCCAGCGTGTCGGGGTCGGGGAAGACGTGCGCGTCCCGGTTGGCGCTGAAGAGTTCCACGACGATGCCCTCGCCGGCGCGGATCACCTCGCCGCCGATCTCGATGTCCTCCTTGGCGATCCGCCGCTGGCCGCCGTGGATGATGCCCAGGTAGCGCAGCAGTTCCTCCACCGCGCCCGCGACGACCTTCGGATCGTCCGTGTCCCGCAGGACCGCGAGTTGCTCGGGATGCTCCAGCAGCGCGACGACGGCGAGACCGATCATGTTGGCGCTGGTCTCGTGGCCCGCGATGAGCAGCCCCGTGCCCATCATGGCCGCCTCGGACACGCTGATGTCGCCGGAGGTGACGAGCGCCGCGATCTCGGACAACGCGTCGTCCGCGGGTGCGGCGGCCTTCTTCTCGACGAGCCGCACCAGGTACTCGTTCAGCGCCCCGAAGGTCCGCATGCTCTCCTCGGCGGACACGTCGTGGGCGATGCCGCGCGCGGCGTTCTCCTGGAAGAAGTCGTGGTCCTCGTAGGGCACGCCCAGCAGCTCGCTGATCATCAGAGTCGGCAACGGCAGTGCCAGCGCTTCGACGAGATCGGCCGGCTTCGGTCCGGCCAGCATCGCGTCGATCAGCTCGTCGGTGATCTTCTGGATGCTGGGGCGCAGCGCCTCCACCCGCTTGAAGGTGAACGGCTTGGTCATGATCCGGCGGAACCCCGTGTGCTCGGGGGCGTCCGAGTTGAAGACCGAACGCGGGCGGTAGTCCACCGCTGCCGCCATGCCCTCGTGCCAGTGCGGGAACCCGGGCAGCCGTTCGTCGACACTGACCCGGGGATCGCCGAGCAGAGCGCGCTGCTCGGCGTGGCCGGTGACGATCCAGGGGGTGCTGCCGTCCCAGATCCGCACCTTGGCGAGGGGCTTCTCGGCGGTCAGCTCCCGCAGGGCCGGGGGCGGATCGAACGGGCAGCCCTCCGCCCGCGGCATCGGCCACTCGGGGACCTCGGCAGGGCTGCCAGTCGCGGCGCCTGTCAGTGCGTCGGGCATGTCCGTCCTCACGGTGTCGTCCGGGGTGTCTACTGCGCGATGTGGATCGCGAGCGCGGGGCAGACGGCGGCCGCGTCACGGACGTCGTCGGCCAGCTCGGCGGGCGGGTCGTCGGTCAGCAGGACGACGACACCGTCCTCGTCACCCTGGTCGAACACGTCCGGCGCGGTGGCCGCGCACTGGCCGGCCGCAACGCATTTGTCCTGCTCGACGGTTACCTTCACGGGCTGCTCCCTCATGGCCGTCGGGGCAAACGGCGCCCTTGGTGGGCTCCGTCGACCGCGCCTCCGAGTGAACTCCCGGCCGTCTGCTAAGTCAATCGATTGATTCAAAATTTACTGAGACGGGTCGGTGGATCTTCCGTTGCGGCGCGGCGCGGCGGGGCGGGGGACTGACGGCCCGTCAGGAGCTGTGTGTCACGGGTGCCGACCACAGTCCGACGATCGCGTCGACCAGTCCGTCCGCGGCATCGTGCCAACTGACCCTCGGTGTCGGGGTGTTGAGGGCGAGGGCGCGCTCCCGCTCGGCGCACGTGTAGAGGATCACGTTCCGGGTCATCGAGGTGCGTTCCGCGCGCACCTCGGCCGGCAGCTCGGGCAGGCATCGGTGCAGGCCGTCGAGGATCTGCCGCCACACCGGCAGGTCGAGGGTCTCGGCGACCAGGATCTCGTGCAGCGCGGGGTCGGCCATCACCTGGGCGCAGAACCGCGCGAACCACGTCGGGCTGCCCAGCTCGGCCAGGTACTCGGGGGTCGGCCGCACCAAGCACGCGACCCAGTCCCGGAGTTGGGCGGAGTCGCCGGTCTCGGCCAGCAGGCGCTCGCTCACGCGCTGGATCCGCTCGGCGTGATGACGGGCGATCGCCCGCACCAGGTCCGTCTTGGTGCCGAAGTGGTAGCCGACCACCGCGGTGTTGCCCTGCCCCGCCGCCTCGCTGATCTGCCGGTTCGACACGGCGTACACACCGCGCTCGGCGAACAGGCGCTCCGCCGTGCTCCGGATGAGCTCCCGGGTCACTCTGACCTGCTCGGCCCGGACACTCCTACCCGTCATGTCCACCACCGTACCCGGACCGTGCGCGGCCGGTCGCTCCCACCTGCCCCTGGACGGAGATCAACCGGGTGACCTACGTTCTAGACGCGTCGGACCAACGGGACAAGTCGTCGCGAGACGGTGCCATGTCCCGGAGCGGCGGTGGGGACGATGGCCGACAGGACGCGGCGGGACGAACAGGTCAGGGCGACCCGGACAGCGCTCCTGGACGCGGCGGAGCGCCTGTTCGCCGAACACGGCGTGCACGCGATGTCCAACCGGCAGATCAGCGAGGCCGCGGGCCAGGGCAACAACACCGCCGTCAGCTACCACTTCGGCACCAAGGCCGATCTGGTGCGGGCCATCGTCCGACGGCACGCGGAACAGATCGAGCGCGTCCGCGTCCGCATGCTGGCCGACATCGGGGACTCCACCGAACTCCGCGACTGGGTGGACTGTTCGGTGCGTCCCGTCACCGGCCACCTGGCGGCACTCGGCCGTCCCAGCTGGTACGCCCGGTTCATCGCGCAGGTCTCGGCCGATCCCGCCCTCTACGCCATCACGGAGGAGGAGTTCTTCGGGGCCTCCCCGTCGCTGTGGAAACTGGAGGAGGGCCTGACCCGTTGTGTGCCCGTCCTGCCGGCAGGGGTGCACGCCGACCGCGCCGTCATGACCCGGCACCTGATCGTGCAGATGTCAGTCGAGAGGGAGCGAGCCCTGGCCGACGGCATCCCCACCACCCGGTCGACCTGGCACGACACCGCCGACGGCCTCGTCGATGCGATCGTCGCGCTGTGGCAGGCGCCGGTGACGACAGGGCCGCCACCGGCGAAGTGACCGTGGGCGGACCGCAGTTGAGAGCGACGGGCAGCCGTTCCACTCACCGGGAGCACGAACACCGCGCCCGGCCGCCCTCCCTACCGTGTGCTCACCTGTCGGCACCCGGTCAGGGGCTGCCGCGCCGGAACGCGGAGGGAGACAGGCCGATGACCGACTGGGACCACTCGACCGACTTCTTGGTGGTGGGGAGCGGTGCGGGCGTCACCGGAGCGATCCGGGCACGCGCGCTCGGCAAGGACGTTCTCGTCGTGGAGAAGACCGACCGGTTCGGCGGGTCGACCTGCATGTCGGGCGGTGTGATGTGGCTTCCCGACAACCCGCTCATGCGACGCGAGGGCGTGACCGACTCGGCCGACGCCGCACTCAGGTACTTCGCCACCGTCGTCGGTGACGCGGGCCCGGCGTCGTCGCCCGCCCGCAGGCAGGCCTACGTCGGCGCGGGCGCGGAGATGGTGGACTTCCTGGAGTCCGAAGGGCTGGAACTCCGGCGCTGCGAGGGCTACAGCGACTACTACTCCGGCGTCCGGGGCTGCGAGGGCGGCTCGGCGCGCGGCAGGTCCATCGAGGCGAAGGTCTTCGACAGGAAACGGCTCGGGCCGTGGCAGGACCGGATCCGCCCCGGCTTCGCGGGCGGCCTCGCCGTCTACACCGGTGAGGCGTCGCGCCTGACCCTGATGCGGACGCGGGTCGGGCTGACCGTCCTGGCCAGGGCGGGGGCACGTACAGCCCTCGGCCGGATCCGCAGGCAGCGGCTCGTGACGAACGGGGTGGCACTGTCCGCCCGCCTGCTCCACATCCTGCTCCGGCAGGACGTTCCCGTCTGGCTCGAATCCCCCCTCACCGACCTCGTGGTCGAGGACGGGCGGGTCGTCGGCGCCGTCGTCCACCGGGGCGGTCGTGACCTCCGGATCCGCGCCCGGGACGGTGTGCTGCTCGCCGCCGGAGGCTTCGCCCGCAACAAGGAGATGCGCGCACAGCACTCGGGAGGCCGGCCCACCAGCGACCGGTGGACCTCGGCCAACCCGGGCGACACCGGGGAGACGATCCGGATCGCCATGGCGCACGGGGCCGCGACGGACATGCTGGACGAGGCGTGGTGGATGCCGTCGTGGATCATGCCCGACGGCACCCCCAACATGTGCATGTCCGAACGCACCAGGCCCGGCTCGATCATCGTCGACACGGAGGGCCGCCGGTACTTCAACGAGGCGGTCGCCTACCAGGAGGCCGGCCAGCAGATGTACGCCCACGACCGGGAGTCCGGAGGCGCAGTGCCGTCCTGGCTCGTGATCGACGCCCGGCACCGCAGCCACTACCCGTTCGGGATGTCCCCTCCCGGCCGCACTCCCAAGGAGTGGATCACCAGCGGCGCGATGAAACGCGCCGACAGTCTGGAGGACCTCGCCCGGCAGTGCGGAATCGACACCGGCGGACTCCTCAAGACCGTCGAGCGGTTCAACGCGCTCGCGGCGCGGGGCGTCGACGAGGACTTCCACCGCGGGGAGGGCGACCACGAGAAGTTCTACGGCGACCCCACCCACGCCCCCAACCCCTGCCTGGGACCCGTCGCGAAGCCGCCGTTCCACGCGGTCGCCCTGTACCCGGGGGACATCGGCACCAGCGGGGGAATCCTCTGCGACGACTTCGCCCGGGTGCTCGACACCGAGGGCAACCCCGTCGCAGGCCTCTACGCCACCGGCAACTGCACCGCGTCCGTGATGGGACGCAAGTACCTCGGCGCGGGCGCCAGCATCGCCGCCTCGGCGGTGTTCGGACACGTGGCGGCGAACCACGCGTCCTCGGCGGGACGGGGGCCGGGCGACAATGACGCCGACTGACCGTACGGGCACCACGCGCCGGCCGGAACCCGTGCCGCCCCGGGTGCGCACATCCCCGCAGGCCGAACCACACGAGACCCCCTGCACCGGTCTTGCCTCCGCGGCCCGCGCCCCGTTACCTTGCGGCAAAGTTACTGGCCAGGTACGCGATGCGGTCCGGCGCATCGGTGTTCGGCGAGCGGAACGGGCATCGGGTGACAGGTCGCGGCAAGGGACAACTGGAGGCGCAGTACGGCCTCCTGACGAGCATCGCCACGGAGGCGGGGGTCTCGCTCAGCACGGTGTCCAAGGTGGTGCACCGGCGCCGGGACGTCGGCGCCAGGACGCGCGAGCGGGTCGAGGAACTCCTCGCCCGGCACGGCTTCGTACGCCCGTGGGAGCGCGATCCCGCGACGCCCCGGCAGATCATCGCCGTGTTCCGTGACCTGTCCGGGCCGTACACGCTGGAGGTGGTCCGCGGCATCGTGGACGCGGCCGGCGCGCTCGGCATCGACGTGGTCACCGGTACGACGAGCCGGCGGTCGATATCCGGGTGGCTGGAGCAGTGCGTCGCGCTCGGCGCGGCCGGGATCGTCATCGTGATCTCGATGCTGTCCGAGGAGGACCAGCGCCGCATCGTCGAGCAACGCCTCCCTGTGGTGCTGATCGACCCGCTCAGCGCACCCTCCGAGGACATCCCCAGCATCGGCGTGACCAACTGGAGCGGCGCCCGCGACGCCGTGCAGCATCTGCTGGGGCTCGGGCACACCCGGATCGGCATGGTCGCGGGGCGCTCGCACTCCCTGGCCGGATCGGCACGCGTGCACGGTTACCGGGCCGCGCTGGAGGAGGCCGGGATCGCCTACGATCCGGCGATCGTCCGCTCGACCGACTTCGACTACGCCGAGGCCCTGGCCACCGCGGGTCAGATCCTGCGCGCCGACGAACCGCCCACGGCCGTCTTCGCGGCCAGCGACGCACAGGCGCTCGGCGTGCTGGAGACGGCGCGGCAGCAGGGGCTCGCCGTACCGGACGACCTGGCGGTCATGTCCTTCGACGACACCCTCGTCGCGGCCATGGCCTGCCCACCGCTGAGCGCCGTACGGCAGCCCTTCGAGGAGTTGGGGCGCGAGGCGACCAGAGTGCTCCTCGAACTCGCCCAGGGCCGGCCGCCCGTGTCCCCGCGCATAGAGCTGGCCACCGAACTCGTGCTCCGGACCTCGACGTCCGTGCGCCGCTCCGTGAAACACGTCAATACCGCGTGACTCGCAATCCTGCGAAACACTTTCGACATGTGCCGGTGACATCGCGGTGTCGCATACGAATACTGGCTTCCTGCTCCGCACCCCTATTCCATCCCCCTGGGACCTCCGGGAATTCCGGCATCCCTGGAACGTGGTGCGCGCCTTCCCCCGGTGAAAGGAACGCCGTTGACCAGATCTTGGGCGCGAAAGGCTTTCGCTGCGGCGACAGCCTTCGGCATGGGCGTGGCATTCGCCATCGCCTCCGCGACGACTGCGTCGGCCTATCAGCCGAGTCCCGCGAATCTGTATACGGCGACCAACACCGCCGCGTGCAGCAAGAGTCCGTGTGTTCTCTACCCGAAGTCGGCCCAGCTGGCGGACGGCCGGATAGTAGCCACCTTCGAGAACGACCAGACCGCTCCGGTGGGCCAGACACTGCCCGTGTACAAGAGCGACGACGACGGCACGACCTGGGCGAAACTGTCCGACGTCAAAGCCCCCGCGTATCTCTCCAGCGACTCCAAGTACGCGAAATACACGAGCAATTGGACCAACCCGTATCTCTACGTCCTCCCGCAGAACGTCGGCAGCCTGACCGCAGGCACCCTGCTGCTCGCGAGCATCGTCTCGGGCGACGACTACTACTACCAGGAGCAGAAGGCCGCCAACTCCAGCTGGACGCCCACCAGTGACGGCGACCGCAAGGACGTGGCACTCGCCCTGTACTCCAGCACGGACGACGGCGCCACTTGGACCATCCAGAACATCATCGCCGCCGGCGGCTGGCAGGGCGGCAGCGCGGGCAGCGTCGGCAGGGTCTCGACGGCCAACACCTACGCCCAGGTCGACCCGGTCTGGGAACCCCATCTCCTCGCCCACAACGGCACGTTGATCGCCTACTACTCCGACGAGGACGACTACACCGGCTACAACACCACCACCGGTGCCCCGACCCTCGACCCGGACAACGCCACGGCGACGGACTCCGGCGGCCAGGTCCTCCTGCACCGCACCTGGGACGGATCCAGCTCAACCGCCTGGAGTTCCCCGGTGGTTGACGTCCCCGGCGCCACGGTGAGCATGGGCAACGGCAAGACGGAGATCGGCGGCGGCCGCCCCGGCATGACGACCATCGCCCCGACGACCGACGGCAAGTGGCTTCTGACGTACGAGTACTGGGGCGGCGGCACCAACGTCCGCTACCGGATCTCCGACGACCCGACGAAGTTCTTCTCGGCCACGGACGCCGCGATCACCTCACTGCCCGTACCCTCCGGCGGAGCCACCCTCTCCACCGGCGGCAGCCCCGTCCTGCTCCCGATGCCGGACGGCCGGATCGTCTACAACGCCGCCGGGAGCGGCGACGTCTGGGTGAACGAGTCCGGGCTGTCCACCGGCACCTGGAAGGAGTACAAGACCTCGATCGCCGCCGGGTACAGCCGCACGCTCCAGTACGTCGACGGCACCGGACGCGTGCTCGTGCTCCAGGCGTCCTGGAGCGGCAGCAGCGTCGGCCCCGTGAAGTACGCCGAGGTCGACCTCGGCCGCTCCGACGGCGCCTACTACAGCCTCGTCAACCGGCTCACCGGGCAGGTGCTCAGCACCGCGTCCGGCAAGACGCAGGACGCGAACCTCACCGGGAACACCCCTGACCTCGTGCTGAGTGCCGCCAACTCCACTGACGCCACCCAGCGTTGGCACCTCACCGTCAAGGGCGGCAACGTCACACTGCTCAACAAGGCCGGGGGCCGCTCGGTCGCCATCTGGACCGGCACCGCGACGGCCGGGCAGAAGCTGGCGCAGTGGGTCGACGACGGAGCCACCGACAAACAGTGGACGCAGGTCGCCTCGTCGACCAGCGGCTACTACAAGCTCCGCTCGGTCCTCAACACCAGCCTCTACATGACCGGTTCGACCGCGGGCGGCGCCGTCACCGTGGCGGCGGCCACCACTGACGGCTCCCAGGACTGGCAGCTGGTCCAGGACCCGCTCCCCACCGCCTCCACCTTCACCCTGAAGGGCACGTACTCCGGCCGCTGCCTCGACGTCCCGAACGGCGCGACGGGCGTCCAGGTCCAGATCTACGACTGCTCGGGCAACGCCAACCAGACCATCACGCAGACCGCAGCGGGCGAACTCCGCGTCAACGGCAACTGCTTGGCCGCGAACGGTGACGGCACCACCGCGGGCACCACGCTCATCCTCTGGGCCTGCAACGGAAAGAACAGCCAGAAGTGGGCGTTCCGCGTGGACGGCACCATCGTCAACCGTTCCAACGGCCTGGTCATCGACGTCACCAACTGGGGTACTGCCAACGGCTCGAAGGTCGAGCTGTGGACCGGGCTGGGCAACGCGACCCAGCAGTGGAGCCGCGCCTAGGCACACGACAGAAGCGGCGCCACCGTCGGACACGGTGGCGCCACTTCGTGCAAGTGCCTCTGCCCCTACTCCCGTTCGACGCTCACCGGCACCGCGTGCTGCCGTAGAACCGTCGCATCCCGCTCGTCACCGACCAGTTGGACCGTCCCCCGCACCGGTGTGTCCAGGCTGGAGGAGCCCGCCTCCAGCAGGATCTCGCCGGGCTCGACGATGCGCGTGCCGGCCAGGCCAGTGAAGGCCAGCCGGTCCGTGTGGACGTGGAAGCGGACCGTCGCCTGCCCGCCGGGTTCGAGGGCCACCTTGGCGAAGGCGAGAAGGGACCGCACCGGCCGGGTCACCTGGGCGACCGGATCGATCGCGTACAACTGGACCGTCTCGGCACCCGCGACCGCCCCCGTGTTCCGCACCCGCGCGCTGACCGTGAACTCACCGTCCACCGGCACCAGTTCGCGGTCCACGCCGAGCCCGTCGATCTCGAAGGTCGTGTACGACAGGCCGTGTCCGAAGGGGAACGCCGGTGTCGGATCGAGGTTGGACAGCCAGCTCTGCCGGTCGCCGAGCGGCGCGTGGAGGTAGGTGTAGGGCTGGCCGCCGGGCGTGGTCGGGATCTGCACGGGCAGCTTGCCGCTGAAGTTGGCGTTCCCCGCCAGGAGTTGGGCCACCGCACGGCCGCCCTCCTCGCCGGGCAGGAAGACCTGCACCATGGCGGCGGCGGTGGACGCGAACCGGCCCACCGCGTACGGCCGGCCACTGCTCACGATCAGGACGACCGGCCGTCCGGTCGCCAACACCGCCTCGACCAGCTCCTCTTGTACGCCCGGCAGACGCAGGTCCTCCACGTCGCAGCCCTCGCCCGAGGTGCCGATCCCGAACATGCCGGCCTTGTCGCCGACGGCCAGCACGGTGAGGTCGGCCCCGGTGGATGCCTCCACAGCGGCGGCAATACCGGAGCGGTCCTCCTCGCGGATCGGGCAGCCCGGCGTGAACTCCCAGTCCACTCCCGGTAGTTCGGCTGTCAGGGCGTGGCGCAGGGAGACCGCTTCGACACCGTTGCCGAGGTCGTCGCGTTCGGCGAGGACGTGGTTGGGGAAGCTGTAGCAGCCGAACATGGTGCGTACGTCGTCCGCGCACGGGCCGATCAGCGCGATCCGGCCGGTCGCGGGGAGGGGCAGGGCTCCGTCGTTCGACAGCAGAACGGCACTCGACTGGGCCACGGCGTGGGCGAGTTGGCGACTCGTCGGTTTGTCGAGGTCCAGTTCACCCGCGATCAGGGCAGGCGGGCGCGGGTCCCAGTCGGCGTCGAGCAGTCCGAGGTCCACCTTCTGGCGCAGCACTCGGCGCACCGCCCGGTCCACGAACTCCTCGTCCACCAGGCCCTGTTCGACGGCCCGCACGAGTGCGTCACCGAAGCCGCGCTGGTCGGGCAGCTCGACGTCCATCCCGGCGCGCAGGGCGAGCGCGCCCGCGGCGGGCAGGCCGGCGGCGACCCGGTGGGCGTTGACCAGGAAGGGCAGGGACCAGTAGTCGGAGACGACGGTCCCCTCGAAACCCCATGTCTCGCGCAGGACTTCGGTCAGCAGCCAGCGGCTCGCGGCCGGGGCCTCGCCGTCGATCTCGGCGTACGAGTTCATGACGGACCGCACACCGGCGGCGACGAGGCGCTCGAACGGGGGCAGGATCACGTCGAAGAGTTCGCGGCGGCCGGCGTGCACGGGGGCGTGGTTGCGGCCGCCCATCGAGGAGGAGTACCCGGCGAAGTGCTTGAGGGTCGCGTACACCCCGGCGCTCTGCAGTCCGGTGACGTACGCCTCGGCCAACTCGCCCACCAGGTACGGGTCTTCGCCGTAGGTCTCCTCGCAGCGGCCCCAGCGGTAGTCGCGGATGACGTCGACGACGGGGGAGAGTCCCTGGTGGACTCCCGCCTCGGCCATGTCGGAGCCGATGGCCTCGCCGACCCTGCGGATCAGCGCGGGGTCGAAGGTGGCCGCCATGGCAAGTGATGTGGGGTAGATGGTGGCGCCGTAGGCGGTGAAGCCGGTCAGGCACTCGTCGTGGGCCATCGCCGGGATGCCGAATCGGCTCTGCGTCACGACCTGTTGCTGGTGCCGGGCCAGCAGGCGGGCGTGCTCCAACGCGGGCCGGGGCAGGGTGCCGTAGGGGCGGGTGAGCTGTCCCAGGCCGTGCCGGGCGGTCTCGTCGAGGTCGCCGACGCGGCCGAAGTGGTTGCTGCCCGGGGCCACGTCGGGGCCGTCGGCCTCGATGTCCTCCCAGGTGCTGCTCAGTTGCGCGACCTTCTCCGGCAGGGTGAGCCGGGCGAGCAGTGCTTCGACGCGGTCGGCGACGGGCAGGGCGGGGTCGGTCCAGGGGCGGTCGCTCTCCTCCTGGGGGAGGCCGCCGTTCTCGGGCATGGTGGTCGTCATTCACGACTCCTCGGTGTTGCGCGGGCACGCCGACGGGGCCGGGCGCATGGCCCGGCCGTCTGACGAGGTGAACTGCCCGGTGGCGGGGGCTACTTGGAGAAACCGGCGGTGAGACCGGCGACGAGCTGGCGGCGGGCCAGGATGAACAGGGCCAGCATCGGCAGGGTGGAGAGCACCACCGCGGCCATCGTGGCCGGGACGTCGATGCCGAACTGGCCGCGGAACAGGGTCAGTGCCAGGGGCAGGACGGCCTTGTCGCCGCTCTGGGTGAGGATCAGGGGGAAGAGGAAGCCGTTCCAGACCTGGAGACCGTCGTAGACCGCGACCGTCATCAGCGCCGGGCGGGCCAGTGGCGCCGCGAGCGACCAGAGCATGCGCCAGTCGCCGGCGCCGTCGACGATCATCGCCTCGAACAGCGAACGGGGCACGTCCCGCAGGAAGCTGACCAGGATCATCACGGTGAGCGGCAGCGCGAACGCAGCCGAGGGCAGGACGATCGCGAGCAGGCTGTCGTAGAGATGCATGCGGATGATCAGCAGGTAGACCGGGATGATCACCGCTTGGAGCGGGATCGCCAGGCCGAGCAGGAACAAGCGGAACGACACGCGGGAGAAGCGGGTGCCGGCGTTGCGGACGATCGAGAACGCGGCCATGAGGGCTACGGCGACGGCGATGACGACCGTGCCCGCGGTGACGATCACGCTGTTGAGGAGGTAAGTGGTGAAGTCGCCGTCCAGGACGGTGCGGTAGCTGTCCAGCGTCGGGTGGCTGGGCAGGGCGAGGGGGCTGTCGGAGGTGAAGTCGGACTGGCTGCGGAGGCTGGTGACGACGAGCCAGTAGAGGGGGACGACGACGATCGCCGTCCAGAAGAGGGTGGCGCCGCTGGTGAGGGTGCGGCGGAGGACGCCCGGTACGGGGTTCCGGCGGACGGGCCTGGGAGGCGTCGGCATCACCGGCCGTTCGGCCGCGGTGGTGCGGGTCTTGGTCACGGTGGTGCTCACATGCCCTCCTGCTGGCTGTCCATCCGGGTGAAGCCGGACAGGCGGGTGGTCAGCAGCGACAGGCCGAGGCCGAAGACCACGAGCAGGGTGGCCACCGCACTGGCCCGGCCCATGTCGTGGGCCTGGAATCCGGTGATGTACATCGAGAGGGGAAGGACGCGGGTCGCGGTGCCGGGGCCGCCGGTGCCGCCGGACAGGACGAAGATCAGGTCGAAGTAGGTCAGCGAGCCGACCAGCATCAGCGTGCTCGACGTGACCAGCGTGTACTTCAGCTGCGGCAGCATGATGTGCAGAAAGCGGGTCACGGGCCCGGCGCCGTCGAGCGCGGCGGCCTCGTACAGGGCGGTCGGGATCTGCCGTATCCCCGCTTGGTAGAGCAGGGCGTGGAACGGCACGAACTGCCAGGCGATCACGAAGATCACGGTGTACAGGGCGAGTTCGGGCGAGCCGAGCAGCGGCTTCGCCAGCCAGTGCAGACCCGGGGTGGCGCCGATGCCGAAGGACGGGTCGAGCAGCGCCTGCCAGGTCAGGCCGATCGCCACCGCGGACAGCAGCAGCGGCAGGAAGAAGAGGACGGCGAACAGCGCGCGCAGTCTCCCCTTGGGGGCCTGGAACAGACCGAGTGCCAGGGCGATCGGCGTCTGCACCAGCCAGCTGACCAGCATCACCTTGACGGTGAGCCACAGCGACTGCCAGGTCGCGCTGTCGGTCAGGACGGACGTCCAGTTGGCGACGCCCGCCCAGCTGATGGAGCCCAGCCCGTCCCAGCCGGCGACGCTGAGCGCCGCCACGCCGACCAGGGGCACGAAACCGAACAGACCGAAGAGGAGCAGGGCCGGGGCGGCCATGAGGAGGCCGCTCCCTCCTCTCCGGCGCGTCGGGGTGGTGGTGATCGTCACGAGCCCGCCTTGCTCATGTCCGCTCCGAACTCCGCGGGCGAGATCTGCCGCAGGAACGACTTGTCGGTGTTGGTCAGCAGCGGGTCGGACTGGTCGGACGGCAGCGCCTGGTCCCACGAGAGCTGGAAACTCGGGGCCTTGTCCACCAGGTCGTAGACGAACGTCAGCCACGCCTTGTCGGACGACGACTTCACCGCGGCGAGCTTCGAGTCCAGGCCCTTGACCGGCGGGACGCTGCCGGAGGCGAGGTAGGCGTCGACCTGGGAGCCGTTGAGGACGTAGTTCTTCAGGTACGTCAGCGCGTCCGACTTGTTCTTGGACGACTTGTTCAGCGACAGGAAGTTCGACGGGTTGCCGACGATGTTCGCCGCGCTGCCGGCGCCGCCGGTCAGGGCCGGGAACGCGGTGTAGCCCAGGTCACCCTTCTTCAGGAAGTCCGGCGCGGCCTTCGCCATGTTCGCGTACTCCCAGGTGCCCATGACCTCCATCGCGGCCTTGCCCGTGTAGAGCAGCGCGGTCGAGGCGCCCTGGTCGTAGCTGACGGACGAGGCGTTGTCGCCGAACGCGCCGGCCTTGGCCAGGTCCTGGAGCTTCTGGTTGGCCTTGGTGACCGACGGGTCCTTCCAGGCGGCGGCGTCACCTGAGGCGATGTTGCTGAACACACGGGAGCCGCCGGTACGGTCCAGCAGGTACTCCAGGTACATCAGCGTCGGCCACTTGGAGTTCGCCGCGAGCGACAGCGGGGTCACGCCCTTGCCCTTGAGCTTCTTCACGGCGGAGAGGAGGTCGTCGTACGTCTTCGGGGGCTGGACGCCCGCGTCGGACAGCACCTTCTTGTTGTAGTAGAGGACCACCGGGGCAAGGCCGTTGACGGGCACGCCGTAGACCTTGCCGTCGAAGGTCGCGCTCCGCATCACGCTGTCGGTGTACCGGTCCGTGTTCACGTCCGACGCGTTCAGGACGTCGACCTTGCCCGCCTTGACGTAGTCGTTCAGGGCGCCGCCGCCCCAGTTGAAGAAGAGGTCCGGGGCCTGGTTCGCGCCGAAGGCCACGCGCAGCTTCTGCTTGTAGTCGTCGTTGGCGAACAGCCGCAGCGTGATCTTCCCGTCGGGGTGGTCCTTGTTGTACGCGTCGACCGACTGCTTGAGGATCGTCTGGTCGTTCAGCGCCCACATCGTCAGGCCCTTCGCCGACGACGTCGTGGTCGGTCCCGAGGACCCGCAGGCGGCCAGGTTCGCGGCCGCGGCCAGGGTGACCGCGGCCGCGACGGCGCGTCGAATTCTCGGGCTTCCGAGATGTCCGGTGACCGGGATTCCCCGCATGGTGTGCCTCTCTTCTTTCGGCATGCCGTAGGTGAGCCAGGCAGATCGAAAACGGAAACCGGCCCGAAAGGCTTTCGGATGCCCCACCGCGGGTCGCCTGCCTGCTGGCCGGGACACTGACACGGAATTCACACCCAGGACAAGCACGGGAAATTCCTCGGTTACGAAACACTTTCGCAGCACCGGGGAACGCCTTTGCCCCGGAGCCTCACCGGAACTCGCGCACCACCCGGATCTCGCCGACGACGGGATACCGGGCCAGGAACTCCGCATCCACGTCGAAGCGCGTCACGAAGCCGGCGCCGTCGTGCTTGACGTTCCAGTCCCGCGCGATCCTGATCGCGTAGTCCTCGTTGAGGACCGGGTGGAAGATCGGCTGCTCGCGCAGCCGGGGCGGCCACGCACGCCGGCCGAGCGCGCGGACCAGGTCCAGCTCCTTGGGGCCGGTGGGGCGCCAGAGGGTGGTCGTCGGCTGCTGGGTCGTCATCGGGGTCGCTCTCTGCGCGGGGGATCAAGGGATCGGTTCGGACGGCATCGGCGCCACGGGCGCTGCGGCCAGAGAGTTTCGTGCCCCGCGGCGAGCCCGCCCCTCGACCTGATCCCGCCGCACCACGGGTCGCTACCGCCCGATCGGTCGCGCGGGTGTTGGGATGGGGGGCGGCAGAAAGGG
>NZ_JBXVPZ010000176.1:0-18893 GCF_057961495.1 Streptomyces sp. P5F9
GGGTGGGCTCGCTGGGGGTGTCTGTTGCCTGAGGGATTGATTTGGTAGTCGGTTGGGTGCTGCGCCGTCGTGGCTGGTCGCGCAGTTCCCCGCGCCCCTAAAACAGGCCCTTCGGGCCGTTTTAGGGGCGCGAGAGGTTCGTCAGCCGTCGTTCTCCGGGGACGGGAGGTAGGCGCCGGGGACGTCATCCGGCGTGTAGAGCTTCTTGTCGCCGGGGTAGGGCTTGGTCCAGTTGTGGGTCTGGTACCAGGTGTAGCGGTTCATTTGGGTGGGGTTGGCGTAGTCGGGGACTGCGTGGGGGCCAGTGAGGCGCTGGTGGGAGGCCCAGGTCTTCCACTGGGCTGCAAGCGTCTTCTCGGCCGCCGGTACGGAGACAGTCGTCGGCGCACCCGCCGGGGTGTCCGAGCCGCAGGAGGGCTGGGGGCTCACGCCGAGGGTGAGGGAGGTGCGGTTGGGGACCGCGGTGAACGGGGTGTTGTCGGGCTTGTTCGTGAAGGCGCCGTACATCGGGGTGGCCGCGCTGTCGAGCTGGTTCATCGGGTGGATGCCGAGGATCTGCTCGATGGTGCGGACCATGGTGATCTGCGAGTAGTAGTGGTCGTCGACCGTGCTGTGGTTGGCGTACGGGCTGATGACCTGGACCGGGGCGCGGTGGCCGTCGACGTGGTCGAGGCCGGCCTGGGAGTCGTCCTCGACGACGAAGATCGCCGAGTCCTTCCAGTACGTGCTGTGGGTGATCTTGTCGACCATCTTCCCGACCGCGAGGTCGTTGTCGGCGACCTCGGCCGCCGCGTTGGCCGGGCCGCCGGTGTGGTCGTTGGAGAACCAGAACATGTTCAGGTTCGCCGGGCCGTTCTTCTCGAAGTCCTGCTGCCAGATCTGCTCTTTGTAGATGTCCGGGACGTCGAGGTCGAACAGCGGGAAGCCCTGCACCGAGACGTTGTTGAGGGAGGGGATCGCCGAGCCCGTCTTGATGGGGTAGGCGGTCCCCGCTCCGGTCGCGGCCATGTTCTTGCTGTCGCAGTACAGGTTCTGCCAGGTCGCGCCGGCCGGCTTGGTCTCCAGGGACTGGAACTCGCCGAAGTCCTTGACGGACTTGCCGGCCGCCTGCGCGCCGGTCCAGATGAACCCGGACTTCTGGTGGCCGAGGACGTCGTTCTCGGTGTCGTAGCTGCGCGTGTACTCGCCGGCCGAGGACTCGGTGTACTCCGGGTTGTCCGACTGCATCAGCCAGTTGTGGCCCTCGGCGGAGTTGGTGCCGATGTCGTAGAAGTTGTCGTAGAGCCCGAACTGCTGCGCCAGCGCGTGCTGGTTGGGCGTCACGTTCTCGCCGAACTGGGTGAGCGAGGCGTTGCCGTTGCCCTGCGGGAGGTCGCCGAAGACCTGGTCGTAGGTGCGGTTCTCCTTGACGAGCAGGAAGACGTGCTTGATCGTCGAGGGGTCGCCGAGCCGGGCGGGGACCGGGACGGCCTTGGCGTGGCTCTTGCTCGTGGCCGTCTTCACCGATCCGGGCGTCCAGCCGTTCTGCTTGAAGACCTTGGCCGTCTGTGACCTGATGGTGAGGTCGCTCGGCAGCGTGAACTGCGTCAGGCTCGACGTCGTGTCGTGCGTGTTGTGGCCGGCGGCATCGGGGCGGAGCGCGTCCACGCCACGGGTGTTGGCGACGACGACCTGCTTGCCGTTGGCCGTGATTCCCGAGGGGAAGTAGTCGGTGGGGAGCAGGCCGACGTAGCGGGCGGGCTGCTGCGGGGAGGCGTAGCGGTAGACGGCGACCGCGTTGGCGCGGCCGAGCGTGACCAGCAGCCGGCCGTCGTCGGTGAGCGTCACCGCGTTCGGCTCGTAGCCGACGGACGCTTCGGGCCACGGCTGGGTGGCGATGGTCTGGACGACCTTGCCCTTGCGGGTGTCGATGACCGACACGCTGTTGTCGGCGGTGTTGGTGACGAACACCGCGCCCTTGCTCGCGTACACGGCGGTCGGGTGCAGTCCTACGGCGATGGTGCCGACGGCGGCGGACGGGTCCGCGGTGTCGATGACGCTGACCGTGCCGGTGGTGCTGGCACCGGTCTTGGGGTTCGCGGGCACGTCGGTGCCGTAGGAGTTGATGGTGGTGTCGCCGGCCTTCGCCGGGCGCCCGCCCTCGTTGCTGACGTACAACGTGCCGCCGACCAGGGCGATTCCGCGCGGAGCGGTGCCAACTGCCCAGGTCTGCTTGATGCTTCCGGTCGCCGCGTCGATGGCGACCACCTTGTTCTGGCCGTTGACCGCCGAGTAGACGGTGGAGCCGTCTGGTGAGAACACGGCCGCGCCCACGAGGGCCTGCTTGGTGCCGTCGGCCGCGATGGGGACGGCGGTGGGGGTCGCGAGGGTGCCGTCGGCGTTGACGGTGAACTTGGTGTAGCCGCCTGCCTGCCCGAGCCACAGCTGCTTGCCGTCGGGCGAGTAGGTCGGACCCTCCTGGCCGACGGCGCCGCTGCTGATGCGCAGGTCGTCCGCCGTGCTGGTGCCGATCTTCTGCTTCACCTGACCGGTGGCCAGGTCCATGACCACCAGGGACGCGTCGCCGTCGGCGATCGAGGCCGCGAGCTGGGTGCCGTCCGGGCTGACCGTCGACGACATGATCTTGCCGTCGTTGATGACGGTACGGCTGCCGTACGGCTTGACGTACTGGTCGCTGGAGATGACCTGGCCGTCGGCGGTGGTCTGGCCGACCTGCTGGGTGCCGAACTGGTATGTCGAGGCGACCGCCGTGCCCGTGACACCGAGGGCGACCGCGATGCCGGCCGTCACGAGCAGTGCCCGGCGGCCGACGTGTCTGCCGAAGAGGTTGACCTGGTTTTTCTCGTTGATCCGACGCTGGCGGGTTACCTGCACGGAACTGTTCCCTTCACTGGGTTTCGAGCAGCTCGACGTTGCCGTCGAACTGCCACAGCGGATTCGGGGCGTCACCGGTCGAAGTCCGCACCAGGAAGTAGCCGTTGACTTCCTTGGGACCATCGCCGTCCGCCACGAACCGCCCGTCCGAGGTGATGTCGAGCTGGTATATGGCCGTCCCCGTGACCGCGACCCCGGGGAGATGCCAGCTCACGATGCAACGCCAGTCGTTTCCCGCCCCCTCTTGGGCGGCCTGGCCGTCGCTCTTGGTGCACGCGGCCGTGGTCCGCAACTGGTCCTCGGTGACGGCGGGCCGGTGGAGCTGCCGCGTCTGGAGGCGATAGAGGTGGGCGAACACCGTCGCGAGGGACTTCTGCACCTTGTCCTGCTCGATCCCGGAGCCCGTCGACGGCGTCGCCACGGCGACCGCCCCCACGGTGATGACGGTCAGCGCGGCCAGCGGCAACAGGCCTACGGTGATCGCGCGGCGCCCGGAACCGTCGTAGGCCGGGTTGGTGAAGTCCCGCCGTACGAACAGCACATACGCCAGCGCGGTCGCGAGGACGGCCCACGCCAGGCTGACCGCGACGGCGATCAGGAGCGGGGTGAGCTGGGCCGGGCTGGTGAACAGGCCGTTCCAGGCGATGAAGGCGTAGCCGGGCAGGGCGAGGCGCACCGCCACGGGCAACGGCAGCATCTGGGCGACCTGCATCGCGAGCGCGACCAGTACGGGCAGCAGCAGCCCCATCGAGGACCGCCCCAGCGCGACCGACCCGAGGAGTCCGATCGCGGCGAGGGCCAGGGTCGGGGCGAGGGCACACAGCCAGGCGAGCAGGACCCGGCCGGCCGCGTCCCCCGGCGCCAGCAGATGGCCGTCGAGACCGACCAACGGCTGGTTGCCGACGGCCAGGAGCCCACCGGCCGTGCTGGAGGCGGCCAACCCGGCCACCAGCGCGAGGATGACGGTGAAGCTGGCCAGCGACTTCGCCACGAAGATCCGCGCGGGTGAGCGGACCGCCACCAGCAGATGCCGCCAGGTGCCGAGCCGGTCCTCGGCGGCGAACACGTCACCGGCGACGAGGGATGTGAGCAGCGGCAACGCCCAAGTACCCGCGAACCCCAGCATGACCAGCGGCCCGGCCCACCCCGTGGCGTGCATCCAGCGGCCGAAGAGAGTGTCGGAGGGGAGGGTGTCCTGCTGGCTCACCCCCGCGACGAAGAGGGCGGGCGCGACCCAACACGCAAGCACCAGCAGCCGGATCCGCCACTGCGAGACCAGCTTGACGAGTTCGAAGCGGTAGCTGCGCGCCACGGAGACGCGGGGTGCTGTGACGGTCTGTTCGGCAACGGCGATCGCGGTCATCGGCCCGCCTCCTGATCGGTGAGCGCGAGGAACGCGGCCTCCAACGGCGATACCACGGGGGCGAGTTCACGCACCGCGATGCCCGACCGCACGAGCCCGGCCACGAGTTCGTCGAGGGCGGGCACGAGCGCGCGCACGACGAACACCTCGGCGTCCTGCCGTATCCCGGCGTCGTCGACGACCTGGACCCCGCCCGTCTCGGCGGCGACCACACGCGCGGCCCGCGCATCGGAAGTCCTCAACCGGTACTCAAGCTCACGGCTCTCGGCGGCCAGCTTGCTCAACGGGCCGGAGAAGACGACCCGTCCGGTGGCGAGGATGGTGACCTCGGAGCAGAGCGCCTCCAGGTCGTCCATACGGTGGCTGGAGAGCACCACGCTGGTTCCGTCGGCGGCGAGCCGGGTGAGGACTCGGTGCACATGTCTCTTGCCCGCCGGATCAAGGCCGTTGGACGGTTCGTCGAGCACGAGCAGCCGGGGCCTGGTGAGCAGCGCGGCGGCGAGCCCGAGCCGCTGGCGCATACCGAGGGAGAACCCGCGGGCCCGGTCGTCGGCGACATCGGTGAGCCCGACCTGGTCGAGTACGTCGTCGATGCCGGCCGTCCGCGCGTCGCCGCCACGAAGGGCGGCCAGCGCGGCGAGGTTCTGCCGGGCGGTGAGCGAGGGGTAGAGACCGGGCCCGTCCACGAACCCGGCGACCCCGTCCGGGGCGGCGAACGCCCGCCCGACCCGCGTGCCCAGGATCTCCAGGCGCCCGCCGTCGGCGACGGAAAGGCCCAGCAGCAGACCGAGCAGGGTGGTCTTGCCGGCCCCGTTCGGCCCGACCAGACCGTGGATCTGTCCCCGCGTCACATCCAGATCGACGCCGTCGAGCGCGACGACATCACCGAAGCACTTGGTGATCCCGCCGGCCCGGACCACGTGACGTCTCTCCATGAGCCCCCTCTTTCGAATCCTCAGGGACCCTAGGGACACCACACATCCCACGCACAGACAGCCGTCTGAACGCGCGGGGAACGGATCGTCAAGTCGTCGGCAAGCCGGGTGAAGGAACGGTCAATCCGCCCGCGTCACCCGGCGCGGCGACGGACACGAGGGTCGCGGAGTGGGCGGTCAGCCGATGTAGTAGCCCTCGATGTCCGCGACCACGTTCACGGTGCCGCTGCTGTTGTAGATGTCGATCGAACCGTCGGAACCGACCGGGACCAGGGCCAGGTTGGCGCGGGTGGTGTCGGTGGCGAGGTTCAGGGTGGAGCTGCCGGGCAGGGCTGATCCGTCGGCGTAGGCCGAGAGCCAGGTGCTCGTGGTGGGCTTGACGCCGGTCAGGTTCACGAGCACCGCCTTCACTCCGGCCGGGACGCCGCCGTGCCCCGCCACCTTGACGCTGAGCTTGGACTTGGCGCCGAGTGTGCCCTGGGCCACGCCGGTGCCGTTGCGGGTGTCCAGCACCCGGGTCGGCGAGATCGGGAAGTAGGGCGAGCCCGGGGCGCCCGGGGACGTCGTCGGGTCGGAGACGATATAGCCTTCGACGTCGGCGATCAGATCGACGCTGCCCTTGCGGTTGTAGAACTGGACCTGCCCGTTGCTGACCGGCGCGACAACCAGGTTGGCGCTGGTCTGTCCGGCCGCGAAGTCCAGTACGGAAGTAGTGGGGACATCGCCGGAGCTCGGCTCCAGGGCGACCCAGCTGGATGCGGTGGCACTGGTCTCGGTGACGTTGAGCAGAACGGCGGAGGCGTTGTCGGCGCCGCCGGCCGGCAGGGTGAGCGTGACCAGCCCGCCCGGCCCGGCTTTGCCCTTGGCGGTGCCGATGCCCGTGCGGGTGTCCAGCACCCGGGTCGGGCCGCTCACCTGGACGAAGCCCGTCCCGCCCGAGGTGACTGTGGCGGTGGTGCTGTAGTAGCCCTCGACGTCACCCACCATGTCGATGCTGCCCGCGTTGTTGTAGAGGTCGACGTAGCCGTCGGGGGCGACCGGCACGGTGACCAGGTTCGGCGTGACCTGGCCGGGGACCAGGTTCAGGTTGGAGGCGGTGGGCCGGGTGGTGCCGTCGGGGTAGGCGGTGATCACGGTGCCGGCGGAGGCGTTGACGCCGGTCAGGTTGAGGGCGACCGCGGTGACCCCGGTGGCGGGGATGCCGTTGACACCCGCGACCTTGAGCCGCAGCACCGCGCCCGGGCCGACCTTGGCCTTGGCGGCGCCGGTGCCGTTGCGGGTGTCCAGGATCCGGGTCGGCCCGAAGGGTACGAACGCGCTGCCGACGGTGACCTGCCGGGTGGTCGTGGCGGTGTTCCCGCCGGCGTCCTCGACGGTCAGGGTCGCGGTGTAGGTGCCGGGCTTGGCGTAGGTGTGGCCACCGAAGCCGCTGGTGCCGAGGTCCGCGGCCGGGGTGCCGTCTCCGTAGTCGACGCCGTAGTCGGCGATGCTCCAGTCGTCGGTGGTACCGGAGGCATCGGCCTGGACGGTGAGGCTGCTGTGCGGACGGGCCTGGCCGAGCGACAGGACGGGTACCAGCGGAGCTTCGGCGGCGGCGGTGACGTAGGCCTTCTTGCTGCCGGCGACGGAGACCCCGGCGGCCGTGGTGGCGGTGACCGTGACGGTGTACGAGCCGATCGCGGTGTAGGCGTGGGCGACGCTGGGGGTGGCGGACACCACCGGGGTGCTGCCGTCCCCGAAGTCGAAGGTGTAGCCGGCGATCCCGGTCTTCCAGGGATTGGTCTCGTCCGCCGTGACCGTCTCGGACAGCGGGGCCGGACCCTTCGTGACGGAGACCGCCGCCGCCACCTGGTAGGGGTCCTGGTATTCGACCGCGCCGCGGTCGTAGTAGCCGGCGCCCGTGCCGGTGTCGGCCACGAGCGGGTCGTCCACGCGGGGCTTTCCGTTGAAGTCGGTGCTGAGCTCGTCCGGTGCGCCGGCGTCGGCGGAGTCGATGAGCGGGGTGACGTTCAGGCTGGACGTGCCGGCGGCCACCGCGACATACAGCTCGTGCTTGCCCTGGCCGGTCGCAGCCTGGAGATCGGCGGCGGTCGCGTAGGTCTGGCCGCCCCAGCTGTAGAGCGCGCCGCCGGACTCGGACTCGGAGACGTTGTAGTCAAGGGTGGTTGCGCCGGTCGATCCGGAGGACACCACCACCGGCGTGCTGGTGCCGTAGGTCGCGCAGCCGCCCGGGGCTCCGAGGAAGAAGGCGTTGTTCTCGACCGTCGAACCCGACGAGGCACCGGTGAGCGAGACCGCGGTGTTGCAACCGCCGTTGTCGGTGAAGGTGTTGCCGACCACGACCGTGCCGGGCGCACCTGCCGCGTTCACGGGCGTGTTCTTCCCGTAGGAGAACTTGCTGCCGGTGATGACGGTCCCGTCGGCCCCCGCCGCGATGTCCACGCCGTCCTCGCCCGGTGCGGCATCCAGCTGGTCCCGGCTCAGCGTGACCGTGCTGCTCTGCCCGTCGATGCCTACCAGTGAAGGCGAGTAAACGCCTTCGAGATGGTCCCCTTCCAGCGTGACGCTGTCGGAACCCTCGACCGCCACGACCGGTGCCTGAGCGTTCGTCCCGATGAAGAAGCCGTGCAAGGCCACGTCGTGCACGTGGTCGAAAGTGAGTCCTGGGCCGGAGCCGTACAGGGGTGTGACGATCGAGGTGACCACCTTGCTCGTGCCGGTGGTGATGGTGAGGGGGGCACTCGCGGTACCCGAGGTCTTCACATCGAGAGGCCCGAAGGTCCCCTTGACCACCATGACCGTGTCACCTGGCCGCGCGGTGTCGACGGCGGTCTGCAGCGAGCAGTAGGGCTGGGTCTGCGTGCCCGCGTCGGCCGCGCTGTCGGAGCAGTTCGACGTCGAGGTGTTGTTCACGTACAGCGTGCTGCCATCCGCGCGGGCGGCGGACGGAACCAGCGCCATGCCCGCGCCGAGAAGGCCGACTACGACCGTGAAGGCCCCGATCGAACGTGGCAGCACTGTTCCCCCAGCTTTCACATGATGTTCCCGGCAATCCTGTCTGGTCGCCGAGGGGTTGACCAGGTTCCGAAAGTATGGAGATCACCAAGACGTCGGCCCGCGAAACTGGTCCTGGTCGGGTACACAGGCCGAGTAGCTTGCCCGGCATGGATCAGGGGCGGGTAGTTGAAGCGTTTCGTCTGAAGGCCGGGCATGCCGACGGCGCCGACCCGAGCCGAGGTCTCCGCAGTGGAGTACTACCGGCCCGACGACCGTTTCGCCCCGGACACAACGCGGCTCGGATCGCTCTGGCCCAAGATCATGCGGCCGAACAGCACAGCGGTGCGCACCCGGCACGGCGACGCGCTGCTCCTGTCGGAGTTCCTGCTGACGCGCATGGTCGAGGTCGCCGTGCACGGCCTGGACCTGGCCGAAGCACTTGGTGATCCCGCCGGGCAACGGATCGTCAAGTCGTGGGCAGGCCAGGTGGAGAAACGGTCAACCGGCCCGCAGCATCAGCCCGATCCCGGCCACCAGCAGCACGGCGGCGGCGATACGGGGCGCCCCGAACCGCTCCTTGAAGAAGACCGCCCCGATGGCCGCCCCGACGATGATCGACGATTCGCGCAGGGCGGCGATGGGCGCGAGGTCCGCGCGGGTCTGGGCCCACAGGACGAGTCCGTACGCCAGCACGGACAAGGCGGCACCGAGGAAGCCGACTGCGGCGAACGGCCGTAGCTCCGAGAGGAGTTGACCGCGTCGAAGAGAGAAGGCGTAGACCGGGATCATCCACCCCTCCGCCGCCATCAACCAGGCGATGTACCCCAGCGACGACCCCGAGGCGCGCACACCGAGACCGTCCACGACGGTGTACGCCGCGATCGACAGCCCCGTCGCCAACGCGGCCCCGATCGCCGCCCAGTTGGGCCGCCGCCCGCGCATTCCCCACAGCGCGACACCGGTCAGCCCCGTGCACGACAGCGCGATACCCGCCGCCGCCCACCCGTCCGGCACCTCGTGCGCGAAGACGGCGGCGAAGACCGTGACGACGAGGGGCGCGGTACCGCGCGCGATCGGATACGCCTGCCCGAAGTCCCCCAGCCGGAACGACTTCATCAGCAGCAGCGTGTAGGCGAGATGGATGATCGCGGATGCCCCGAGATACGGCCACGCGCCTGCGTCCGGAAAGGCCGTGAACGGCACGAGGGCGAGCCCGATGACCGTGCCGCCGCCCGTGATGAGCGTGAACCCGACCAGCTTGTCGGTGATTTGGTGCGCGAGGGCGTTCCAGCAGGCGTGGGTGACAGCGGCGAGCAGGACGGCGGCGGCGACCAGTGGCGTCACGAGATCTGCTCGCGCACGTCCACCAAGGTGGCACCGGCGTACGCGACAAGTTCCTTCGGTTCCATGGGAAACACCGCATGCGGATTGCCTGCGGCCGCCCACACGACGTCGTGCGCGAGCAGCGAACGATCCGCGAGCACACGAGTCTTCGTACGGTGTCCAAAGGGCGGCACACCTCCGATGGCATACCCCGTCGTCTCCCGTACGACGTCCACCTTGGCCCGCGTGACCTTCTCGACCCCGAGCTCCCGCCGGACAAGCTCCACGTCCACCCGGGACGCCCCGTCCATGAGCACCAGCACGGGAACCCCGTCCGCCGCGAAGATCAGGGACTTGCAGATCTCACTCAACTCGCATCCGATCGCGGCGGCGGCCTCGGCTGCGGTACGGGTGGCGTCCGGGAAGCGCCGAATACGACCGAGCAGATCTCCGAGCCCCAACTCCCGTAGCGCCTCGGCGAATCGGGGGTTGGCGCCGGTGTTGTCGTCTTCGGTGTTGTTCATGCTCATGGGGGCACGGTAGCGGTGGGTGCACTGGGCCTGCGACTGAGTTCCGACCGTCGGACCGCCCGCTTCTCAGCCAGTGTCGGGATTCCGGGAGCCGAGTAAAGGGCGCTCCCTCCGGTCGCGTCGGCTACGCCGATTCCGCTCCGCTCCACCCTTGACTCACCTCCCGCAATCCCGTTGAAGAAGCGAACGGGCGGCCCCGAGGCATGGGTGGCCCAGGCACACCTCCCGTCGGGTGGGCTGCGTTCCGGGCCGGGGTGAGGGAACGCGTTCGCGTCTCGCCAGCACGCCGGGTGGGCTTAGCGGCTGTCTGCCGGTGGGGACTTCGCGGGCCAGTCTCCTCCGCTCCCGACTCAGCCACCTCTGGAGGCTGTGTACTTTTCTAACCGGTCAAGTGTCATGAAGGTGGTTAGATTTGCCCCCAGCTTCCAGCAACCACCCACCCGCCCACTCACTCAGGGTTGGCCGCTGAGCCGAGGCGGCGTGCTGGCGAGACGGCAGCGCGCCCTCGCGCCCCACCGGCGGGTAGCCGCTAAGCCCTCCCGGCGTGCTGGCGAGACGCGAACGCGCCCCCTCCACACCGGCCGGCAAGGCAGTACAGGCAAGGGGATGGCTCCCCGGCCACCCGTTCCTCCGGGCCGCTCGCTCGCTTCTCCAACGGGCTGGAGCGGCCCTAGTCAAGGGTGGCCCGCAGGGCCATCGCCGCAGGCGACGCGACCGCAGGGAGCGCCCTTTACTCGGGCCGTGGAAGCACGACACTGGCCAAGAAGCGAGTGGCCCTACGCCCAGGTGACTTCTTTTGCCTGAGCAACAGCAGCCGTACGTCCCGGCGCCTCGTGGTACTTCCAGTACAGATTCGTGTGGGCGATGACCTGCTCCGGCGGCGGCGCACCCCACCCGCTCAAGTCCGACGTGGTGTGGGCATCGCTGACGAGCGTCACGTCGTAGCCGCGTACGAAGGCGCCGTGGATCGTGGAGCGGATGCAGGCGTCGGTGGAAGCGCCGGCGACCACGAGGCGTCCGACTCCGGCCTCGGCCAGTACCTGTTCCAAGGAGGTGCCCTCGAAGGAGTCGGGGTAGCTCTTGGGGACGAGGGGTTCCGGGTCGCGGCGGGTCAGTTCGGGGACGTACTGCCAGGCCTCGCTGCCCTGGGGCACGTTCTCGTCGAAGTGCTGGACCCAGACGACCGGCACGGATTCCTCACGGGCCCTGTCGACGAGCCCGGCGATGTTGGCGACGACCGCGTCACGCGCGTACGCATCGGCAACGACGCCGACCTGCACGTCGATCAACAGCAGCGCGGTGTTGGGACGTTCGGACAGAGTGGTCATACCCCGGGAGGTTATCGAAGCCGCGCCGGAATCGACGTACGGGAGACGCGACATCACGAGTACGCCACCCGCCCACCGCTTCACGACCGGCCGTTCGGATCGGCGTGCTCGTTCCGCCGACTCGGCCTGGGTGGGTGGAGGCGGGTCAACACCTGCTCGCCGGGCTGGAGTTGGGGGTTCGGGACACTGCCGCTGATCCCAAGACAGCCGTGGCGGCCGTAGACGAATTGGCCGGTCAGGGCGTGGTCGCGCTGGTCGGGGAGCATCACTGGTCGGGGAGCATCACAGCGTTGTCGCTCGCGCTGTTGCCGCCAGGGCGGAGGCCGTTGGTCTGCCGTTTCTGTGTTCGTCGGCTGTTCTTGACGCGTTGACCGATGAGCCTTCGGAGTGGGTCGCGCGGCTTGCTCCGGTCGAGCGGCGCGTTACGGCTCTGCTTCTCCTCGTCGGGTATCCGGAGCCGGCCGTCTCTGTCGTGAAATGCGTTCGGCGGGATCCGCGGGCTCGCGCTGCGGGGGCACTCGCGGGGCGATCTCGTTCTCCCGTGTGCCGCCGGGGGAACGGAAGACCCCGGCGCCGAATGAACGGGCCGGGGTCCGCTGATGCCGTACCCAGAGGTCAGGCGTGTACCAGTTCGCGGTCCTCGTCGGGGTCGGAGTCCTTGGAGTCCAGCTCGCGCAGGCCCTCACCCTCGACGTCCACGTTCGGCAGTATCCGGTCCAGCCACTTCGGCAGCCACCACGCCCGCTTGCCGAGCAGCGCGAGCACCGCCGGGACGATCGCCATGCGGACCACGAACGCGTCGAAGAAGACGGCGATCGCGAGGCCGAAGCCGATCATCTTGATCATGGATTCGCTGGAGCTGATGAAGCCGGAGAACACCGCGATCATGATGACGGCCGCCGCGGTCACCACCCGGGCGCTGTGCTTGAAGCCCGTGACGATCGCCTGGCTCGGCTTCTCGCCGTGGACGTGGGCCTCGCGCATGCGGGTCACGAGGAACACCTCGTAGTCCATGGCCAGTCCGAAGACCACGCCGACCATGAAGATCGGCATCATCGACATGACGGGGCCGGTTTCCTCCACGCCCATCAGGCCCGACAGCCAGCCCCACTGGAAGACGGCCACCACTGCGCCCAGTGCCGCCATGACCGACAGAAGGAAGCCGAGGGCCGCCTTCAGCGGGACCAGGATCGAGCGGAAGACCACGATCAGCAACAAGAACGCCAGGCCCACCACCAGGATCAAGTACGGGATCAGCGCGTCGTTCAGCTTCTGCGACACGTCGATGTTCATCGCCGTCGTGCCCGTGACCAGGACCGACGAGTCCGTGTCCGCCTTGACCTCCGCGCCCGCGTCACGGATGCCGTGGACGAGGTCCTCGGTCGTGACCGACGACGGCTTGGAGTCCGGGACGACGGTGATCGTCGCGGTGTCGCCGTCCTTGTTGAAGGTCGCCGGGGTGACCGTGGTGACGTCCTTCAGAGCCTTGATCTTGTCGGTCACCGTGGTGACGTCGGCCTTCGGGGTCTTGCTGTCCTTCGCGTCGACGACGACCATCAGCGGGCCGTTGAAGCCGGGGCCGAAGCCCTCGGACAGGAGGTCGTACGCCCTGCGCTGGGTCGTGGACGTGGGCTGCGAACCGTCGTCGGGCAGACCCAGTTCGAGCGAGGCCGCGGGGATCGCCGCCGCGCCGAGTCCGATCACGCCGAGCAGCAACACCGCCAGCGGGCGTCGTACGACGAAGCTCGCCCAGCGGGTGCCCATGTTCGGGCGGGACGCCTTCTCGGCCGAGACCGCGCGGCCGCCGCCCAGGAGCCTGCTCTTCTGGCCGGTGGGCTTGATCTTCTTGCCGGCGTAGCCGAGCAGCGCCGGGATCATGGTGAGGGCGATGAGGACCGCTATCGCCACCGTGCCGGCCGCGGCCACGCCCATCTTCGTCAGCATCGGAATGTTGACGACCGCCAGGCCGACCAGTGCGATCACGACCGTCAGGCCCGCGAAGACCACCGCCGAGCCCGCCGTACCGACCGCTCGTCCGGCCGCCTCCTCGCGTTCGCGGCCCTCCGCCAGTTCCGCCCGGTAGCGGGAGACGATGAACAGGGCGTAGTCGATGCCGACCGCGAGGCCGATCATCATCGCGAGGGTGGAGGTGGTGGTGCCCAGGTCGAGGGCGTTCGCCAGTGCCGTGATCGTCGAGACGCCGATGCCTACGCCGATCAGCGCGGTGAGCAGCGGGAATCCGGCTGCCAGGAGTGAGCCGAAGGTGATGACCAGGACCACGGCGGCTATCGCGATGCCGATGATCTCGGTCGAGCCCGTCTCGGGGGTCGCGGTGAGCGCGTCACCGCCGACCTCGACCGTGAGTCCGGAGGCCCGTGCCTGCTGCGCGGTCTCCTTCAGGGCGTCCTTCGACGCGTCCTTCAGCTCCATGCCGGAGACCTTGTACTTCACGGACGCGTAGGCGACCGTGCCGTCCTTGCTGACGGCCTTGCCCTTGAAGGGGTCGGCGACCGAGACGACCTCGGAGCCGTCGCCGAGGTCCTTGACGGTCTTCTCGACGGTGGCCTTGTTCGCGCCGGAGTCGAGCTTCTCGCCGGCCGGGGCCTTGAAGACGACCCGGGCGGTGGCGCCGTCGGCGCTCATCCCGGGGAAGCGCTGTTCCAGCAGGTCGAAGGCCTTCTGGGCCTCGGTTCCCGGTACGGAGAAGGAGGAGGCGCCCGCTGCGGGCGCGCTGGCCGCGCCGACTCCCGCGAGCGTCAGCAGCGCGATCCACAGGAGGGCGACGTAGTGCCGTCGCCTGAAGGCGAGCCGGCCGACTTTGTAGAGGAACGTGGCCACGAGGGCGTACTCCCGGTCAGGTCGTGGGGTTCTTCGGGGCAGGGGTGATCAACCGGTTGGGGACACGGGTGATCGGCCCGACGACGTGAGCGGTTACGTCAGGTGGGCGTGCTGTGTGGGTGTTGTGGGTCGGTCAGGTGGTGGGTGCGCCCAGTGCGGGGAGCACCACGGCGTCGATGTACGACAGCAGGAAGGCCTGGGTGGGCGGCTGCTCGTCGATCATGGTGCGGGCGGCGAACCCGCCGATCATCATGTGCACGATGTACTCCATCGCCGGGTTGTCGGCACGGATCTCACCCCGGTCGACCGCCCGCTGAAGCACCGTCTTGAACTCGGTCATCTCGGGTTCGATGAGATGTTCCCGGAACGCCTTGAGGAGGTCCGGGCTGCCGTGCATCGCCATGGCCAGGCCCCGCATGAGCGCGGAGTTCTGCTCCATCTCGCAGTCGTCCGACCGCATCGTCAGGGCGTGGAAGTCGCCCCTGAGCGAACCGGTGTCGACCTCGGCGGCCGATGCGCCCGGCTTGTTGTGCCGCACCGCTTTGGCCACCAGCTCGGCCTTGCCGCCCCACTGGCGGTAGAGCGTCGCCTTGCTGGACCGGGTGCGGGCCGCCACGGCGTCCATGGTGAGGGCGTCGTAGCCGACTTCCCGGAGCAGGTCGAGCACGGCCGCGTACAACTCGGCCTCTCGCTCGGGTGTGATGCGACTGCGACGCGCCGTTGCGACCTCAGTCATGCGACTCACCTTCCCAGCTCCGAACGACACGGTTTCGTTCATGACGAATGTAGCGCACCTCTCTACGAAACGAAACCGTTTCGTACGTGTGCTGAGTCACGGAGTCGGCCGCGGTGCCGCCCCGCCGTCGCCACGCCGGTGTCTTTTCATAAGTTGCTCCGGTCCGTCCCGCGGAAAAGCATAGGGAGGTGAGCTATCTGCGCCTGCCGCACCTCAGTGGCGACCTCCTGAGCTTCGTGGCCGAGGACGACCTCTGGCTGGCCCCTCTCGACGGCCGGGGCCGCGCCTGGCGGCTCACCGTCGACCGCACGAAGGTCGGCCACCCCCGCTTCTCGCCCGACGGCCGCCACATCGCGTACACGAGCTGGCGCAGCCTGGTCCCGGAGATCCATCTCGCGCCGGTCGAGGGCGGCCCCGGCCGCCGGCTGACGTACTGGGGCAGCGCCGACACCCAGGTCTGCGGCTGGACCCCGGACGGCGACATCCTCGCCGTGGCCTCGCACGGGGAGCCGTTCTCCTATTT
Organism: Streptomyces sp. P5F9; assembly: GCF_057961495.1. Classification (NCBI taxonomy): domain Bacteria; kingdom Bacillati; phylum Actinomycetota; class Actinomycetes; order Kitasatosporales; family Streptomycetaceae; genus Streptomyces; species Streptomyces sp. P5F9. Next base: position 15,448 of record NZ_JBXVPZ010000176.1, read on the forward strand.
CACCTGGGCCCACAAGGTGCCCACCGACGGCGACCCCGGCGGCCGGCTCCCCTGGGGCCCCGTCTCCGACATCCAGCTCGCCGACGTCGACGGCGAACGCCGGACCCTGCTCCTCACCGGCACCCCGCCGCACGAACCGGCCGCCTGGAAGCGCTACCGCGGCGGCGCGATGGGCCGCCTCTGGCTGCACGGCCGCCGCCTCCTCACCGACCTCGAAGGCCACCTGCACTCCCCCATGTTCGTCGACGGCCGCATCGCCTTCCTCTCCGACCACGAGGGCATCGGCAACCTCTACTCCTGTTCCTACGACGGCTCCGACCTGCGGCGCCACACCGACCACGACGCCTTCTACGCCCGGCACGCGGCAAGCGACGGCACCCGGGTCGTGTACCAGTGCGCCGGCGACCTGTGGATCGTCGACGACCTGTCGGCGGTGTCGACCCCGCGCAAGCTCGACGTCCAGCTGAGCGGGCCGCGCGCGGGCCGCCGTACCTACCAAGTACCCGCCGCCCAGCACGTGGACGGCATCTCGGTCGACGAGACGGGCCGCGCGAGCGCCGTCGTCGTACGCGGCAGCCTGTACTGGCTCACCCACCGCGACGGCCCCGCCCGCACCATCACCGACACCCCGGGCGTACGGGTCCGCCTCCCCGAGATGCTGGGCTCCGGCGGCCAAGTCGCCTACGTCACCGACGCGGACGGCGAGGACGCGATCGAGATCGCCTACCTCCCCCGCGCCTCCGGCGAACGCGAGCCCCGCCGACTCGCCTCCGGCGAGGTGGGCCGCGTACTGGAGCTGGTGTCGGACACGGCGGGCGAGCGTCTCGCGATCGCCGCACACGACGGACGCCTCCTGCTCCTCGACGCCACGGAGGACTCTGGGGGCACCTCCCGGACGGAGTCCGGGGGAGGCGAGGTGACGGAACTCATTTGCTCGATCAACGGCCCCGTCCGCGACCTCGCCTTCTCCCCCGACGGCACCTGGCTGACCTGGTCCCACCCGGGCATCGGCCGCTCGCTCCGCCAGATCAAGATGGCGCGGATAAAGGACCGTTTGATCGTCGACGTCACCAACGGCCGCTTCGAGGACGAGAATCCGGTCTTCACACGGGACGGCCGCTACCTCGCCTTCCTCTCCTGGCGCGGCTTCGACCCGGTCTACGACGTCCACACCGGCGACCTGTCCTTCCCGCTCGGCTGCCGCCCGTACCTGGTCCCCCTCTCCTCGGCCACGCCCTCCCCGTTCGCGCTGACCCCGGAGGGCCGCCCGGCCGCCGGTGGCCTGGACGCGGCGGAGGACGACGAGGGCGCGGACGGCGCGGTGACCGTGGAAGTGGAAGGACTGGAGAGCAGAGTCACCCCCTTCCCCGTCTCCGCCTCCAAGTACTCGGCGCTGCACCCGGTTTCTGGCGGCGGACTGGTCTGGCTGCGCTGGCCGATCTCGGGCGCGCTGGGCGAGACCTTCGCCAACCCGGACGACACCAGCGGCCGCCCGACCCTCGAATACTTCAACATCAGCAAGGCGAAGAAGTCCGAACTGGTCGACCACCTCGACTGGTTCGCGGTGAGCGGCGACGGCTCACGCCTGGTCGTGGTCGACGAGGACGAACTACGAGCAGTCCCCTCCACCGAGTCCGGCGACAGCGACTCGACGGTCTGGATCGACCTCCGCCGCATCCTCCACGAGGTGGACCCGCCCGCCGAATGGCGCCAGTCGTACGAGGAGGCGGGCCGCCTGATCCGCGCGTACTACTGGGACCCGCGGATGTGCGGCATCGACTGGACCGGGGTCCTGGACCAATACCGCCCGCTGGTCGAACGGGTGGCATCCCCGGACGACTTCGCGGACCTGCTCCGGGAAGTCCTGGGCGAGTTGGGCACCTCCCACGCCTATGTCACCGCGTCCCGCCGCAACGAGGGCCCGCCCCACTACCAGCGCCGACAAGGCCTGCTGGGCGCCAACTTCGTACGCAGGGAAGGCGGTTGGACGGTCGCCCGCATCCTCCCCGGCGAGTCCTCGGACTCCAAGGCCCGCTCCCCCCTGGCCGGCACGGGCATCCGGGAGGGCGCGATCCTGACCCACGTGGACGGCCGCCCGGTCGACGAACTCACCGGCCCCTACCCCCTGTTGGCAGGCGCGGGCGGCACAACGGTCGAGCTGACCTTCACCCCGGCGGAAGGCGAAGGCAGGGCCCGCCGAGTAGCCGTAGTCCCCCTCATCGACGAACGCCCCCTCCGCTACCAGGACTGGGTGGCCAAACGCCGGGCGGTGGTACGGGAGTTGAGCGGCGGCCACTGCGGCTACCTCCACATCCCCGACATGGGCGGCTCCGGCTGGGCCCAGTTCAACCGCGACCTGCGCCTTGAGGTGTCCCGCCCGGCCCTCATCGTCGACGTACGCGGCAACGCGGGCGGCCACATCAGCGAGTTGGTGGTGGAGAAGCTGACCCGCACCATCCTGGGCTGGGACCTGACCCGCAACGCCCAGCCGGTGTCGTACGCCTCAAACGCCCCCAGGGGCCCGGTGGTTGCCCTCGCCGACGAAGCGACTTCGTCAGACGGCGACATGATCACGGCGGCGTTCAAATTGCTGAAACTCGGCCCGGTAGTAGGCCAACGAACCTGGGGCGGAGTGGTCGGCATGACCGGCCGCCACCAACTCGGCGACGGCACGGTGATCACGGTCCCCATGAACGCGGCCTGGTTCGACGCGTACGGCTGGTCGGTGGAAAACAGGGGCGTCACCCCGGACTTGGAGATCCTCCGCACCCCGTTGGACTGGGCAGAGGGCCGCCACGCACAGCTGGACGACGCAATCAGGCTGGCCCTGGACCTCCTGTCCATCCACCCGGCGGCGACCCCGCCGGACTACTCGGCCGTCCCGGACCGCTCAAGGCCCAAACTCCCCCCACGTTCTTAAGACAGGGGAGGGCGATGTTTTTAGGGGCGCGGGGCTGTATCTATTTGCGGCTCCGCCGCGTGGGCGCGCCCAGCCCCAACCCACCTAGGGGCGCGGGGAACTGCGCGACCAGCCCCCACCGGGCCGGCACCCGACAACGCACCCAAAACGCAAACGTGGGGCGCCCCCAAAACACAGGGCACCCCACGCAAACCGGCTAAAGCCGAGCGCAGCGGCTACGCGTCGTAGTCCTGGTCCATCTCCTGGTCCATACGCTCCCGCGTCCCCTGCCCCGTACGCTCAACGTCCTCTTCCCGCTGCTGACCGCGGTCCCGCGCCTGGTCCTTGCCCTGGTCCATACGGTCCTTGGCCTTGTCCGCGAGGTCCTTGGCCTTGTCCTGGAACTGGTCCTTCATACCCATGTGGGTTCACTCCCGTACTGATGGGGGGATTCGTGGGACCCCTCGGTGGGGCCTCGACCAGATTCACACGCCAGGACAAACCCCGCATTTCGATCAGTCACCCTCCGTGACACGCGCCGTAGCCC
>NZ_JBXVPZ010000177.1:0-18525 GCF_057961495.1 Streptomyces sp. P5F9
GTGCGGAGGTATACGCCGGACGGGGAGTTGGAGCGGGTTGTTTCTTTGCCGGCCTCGCTGGTCACTGCGTGCGCGTTCGGGGGTGCGGATTTGAGTGACTTGTACGTTACGACTGCTCGGGTGGGGCTTGCGTCGCCGCATCCTGTTGCTGGTTCGCTGTTGGTTGTGCCGGGGGCCGGGAAGGGAGTGGCGCAGCCTGCTTTTGCCGGGTGATGAGGGTTCTATTTTGGCTGCGGGGCGGTGGGGGCTGGTCGCGCAGTTCCCCGCGCCCCTGGGGTACTTCAGTCGCCTGAGCTGTCCAGTTCGGCCAACGTTTTGCTTTCCGCCGGGGTTGCCGTCAGGCGGGAGCGTGCCAGGGCCCTTGCCAGCTCGACCAAGCCGCCCGTGTCGGAGACCTCTGTGGCGTAGAGGCGGTACGTGCTCGGGGTGTTGAAGGGTTGTTCTTGGGCGGCGGCTCGGCGGGCGGCGTCGGCGACCATGGCCGCCTCGGCGGTCACCCGGGCCTCGTGGGGGGAGTGACCGTCGTGGAGGGCGGCGTGGCGGGTGCGTTCGCGGAGGTGGTCGTCGAAGTAGGGGGTGAGGGCCAACAGGCCATCGTGGATGGAGACTTCACGCCAGTGGAGGCGCATGCGGGGGAGCTGGCGCAGGGCGCTGGGGGGCTTCGGGGCGATGGACGCGAAGCGGACCTCCGACCACAACGGACCCAGTCCGCGCAGGTCGTTGAGGTCGCGCCAGTGGGCCCGGGCCATGGGCAGGAGTCGCGGAAGGGCGAAGCCGGCCGAACAGGTCAGGGCGGCCAGGGAAGCCATCGGCGGGGCGACGCCGGTGGAGAGGAAGTCGAGGTCGTGCCCGGTCCAACGGGCCACCAGCGCCGTGTACTTGACGAGCTGGAAGCCGACCACGTCCAGCAGGGTGCCGAGGAGGATCAGCTGCAGGCCGGTCCTGAGCAGGCCGGTCACCTCGCGGGCCCAGGTGACGCACACCGTGCACAGCGCGAGGGTGGCCGCGCTGTGTCCGAGCAGGTAGAGCACGATCATCTCGCGCATGTACGGCGTATCGGCGTAGTACGTGTCGAGGTCGGTGAGCCGCTCGGTGTTCGGGTCGGCCAGCGTGAACAGCACGACGATGGTCACGATCAGCGCGCCGTAGGCGGCCATGCTGCGCAGGACCATGCGGCGGATCCGGGCGGGGGAGCCGCCCCGCCAGTGGATCAGCAGGACGAGCAGGGAGCAGCTGTACGCGGAGAGCATGCCGTAGGTCAGCGGGGCGCCGAAGTTGGGGATGCCGGTGAGGCGGTTGACCGTGCCCAGGGTCAGCGGTGCCGAGCAGACCAGGGCCAGCGAGCCGAGGACGATCGCCGCGCAGGTGGACACGGTCAGCGGGTCGCGCGGGATCCGCCAGGGGCGGCGCAGCAGCACGGTGCAGGACAGCCCGAAGACGCCGGCGGCGAGATACACCATGAGGCTCATGCCCGGGTGCTCCCTTCCGTCGTGCCGGTGCGGACCCGGGCGGCGGCGACGAGCGGGGAACGGGCCAGCGCGTCCGCGATGGGCACGAGGAGGGTGGTGCCGGGGGCGCGGTCGGGGAGCCGGCCCGGTTCGTCGGCGGGCGTGAGGTGCGGGCCGTCGTCGTGTTCCTCGGCGTCGTGCCTCCGCTCCTCGGCCACGGCCGCCGCCACGACCGCCGCCCACGCCGTCGCCTCGGCCTGCTCCGGGTCGCCGGTGGTCCGTGCGGCTGCCTCCAACGTCCTTTCGTACAGGGCCCGGTCGAAGAACGCGTCCAGGTGGCCGAGCGCGTTGTGGATGCTCGTCTGCCGCCACACCAGCCGGGTCGCGGGGGAGGACCAGCGCGGCCGGGGCAGCCGTAGCGCGCGGCGGGTGAGGAGTTCGGCCAGCTCGTGTTCCAGCGGTTCGAGACCGGCGTAGGTCCGCCGGGCCTGCCGCCACTGGGTCAGCCGGGGGCCGGTCAGCGGGATCAGGACGCCTACGACGGTCAGCACCGCGCCCAGCCCGGCGGCGACCGGCGAGACCGTCGTACCGAGCCGCGTCCAGTCCCGGCCGCACCAACGGGCGATGACCGCCGCGAACTTGGTCAGGCTGTACCCGGCCCCGCACAGCGAGCCGACGCCCAGCGTGATCAGGCCCGCGCGGAGCCAGCCGTGCACCTGGCGCGCCCAGCGCAGCGCCGACACCGCGGTGACACTGACGGCGGCGAGGTGTCCGGCCAGGTACAGCACGATCATCTCGGCGATGAACGGCGTGGTCGCGTAGTAGGTGTCCAGGTCGGTGCGGCGCTCCACGGGGGTGCGGCCCAGCGCGAACGTCACGGCGATGCCGATGAGGATGAAGGTGTACGCCACGATCCAGCGGCGGGCGGTCCGGTGGACGTGCGGTCCGCCCCGCCAGTAGACGATCAGGACCTGCGAGGAGGCGCCGTACGCGGTGACCGACGCGTAGGTCAGCGGCGCGGCGAGGTTCGGGATGCCGCTGAGGTGGTTGATCGCGCCGACGGTGGGCGGCGCCCCGAGGAGGAAGCAGGCCCCGGCCAGGCCGAGGAACACGCAGATGACCCGGAGATAGGGGTCGTGCCAGTGGCGGATCAGGTCCGGGGTCTTCACCAGCACGCCCAGCCACAGCAGGCCGCAGCTGAGGTAGTCGATCAGGCTGCTCATTTTCTGGTCCCGCGGTAGTTGAGGGCGGCGCCGATCCGCCCGGCGACACCCTGCTGCGAGCTGTCGTCCGCCACGGCGGGGTCGTGCGCGGGGGTCGCCGTGGCCGCGGCCTCCAGCCAGGGCCGCAGCCGGCCGCTCATCAACATGCCGAACCTGTCCGCCTCTTGCTCGTCGGCGAGGCTGAAGTCGGTACGGGCGGCGACGGGCCGGGGGCTGCCGTCGGCGGTCGGCGCGGGGGCGGGCCGCTCGGTCCGCTGGTGCATGTGCCACACCTCGTGGCAGAAGATCACGATCTGGTGCCAGGCGGCGGCCCGCTTGTCGATGACGATGACGTCGTAGGTGTCGCCCTCCAGCCACACTCCGCTGGCGGTGTGCGGCGGGAACACCTCGCGGCGGACGACGACCTCACGTCCCCGCCAGCGCGTGACGGAGTCGACCAGCGCGTCGAACAGGGCCTCGGGGTCGGCCGGGACCGGGACGCGCATGGGGTCGATGAGGGCACCGGCGAACCGGCGCATCTCCTTCTTCGTGCGCACCGCTGCAATATGCCAGGACATACGCCGACTCAGCCACCTCACCGTCGCCGCGGCAGCAGGAAGCGGGGCGCTTCCGCGGGATGGACGGGGGAAGTACGGCGGCCGGAGTCCGTCGAACCGGCCGGTTCCGTCCCGGAGTTGGCCCGAGCCGCGGAATTGGCCTGAACGGCACCCGCCGGCTCCGCCGCGCCGGCCCCTGTTCTTCCGCCGCGCACCGCCGCCCGCACCGCGTCGATCGCGTCGCGGTGGCGCAGGGCACGGGAGACGGGCCCGATCTCCTGGAGGAGGTCGGCGGTGTCGGGGTGGCCGCTGGGGTTGTCGTGGCCGGAGCAGTCGATGGCGTCCAGGATCGCCACCGCCGCCGCGAGGGCCTTCGCGCGGGCCGGGGTGCAGCCGAGGCGGAGGGCGGCGCGGTGGGCGTGGGTGCGGAGGTCCTCGTCGAGGTGGCGGGCGAGGGGCAGGAGGACGTCGCGGATGTACGTCTCCCGCCGGATCAGGCGGAGTTCGGGCGCCGCGCAGAGGAGGAAGGGGACGCCGTCGCCGTCGACGGAGCGCATCAGGACGTAGAGCGGCCGGAGTTGGTGGTGGGCGAGGCGCACGCGCAGGCGGCCGTGCAGGAATTGGCCGGTGTGCGGCAGGATGAAACCGACGGCGATCAGGACGGCGGCGAGGCAGGCCGCGCACGGAGCGACGTCCGTGCTGAGCGCGTCGAGATCGTGTCCCGTCCAACGGGCCGTCACCGCCGTGAGTTTGGCGAGATCGAAGACGAGGCTCAGCGCGTAACCGGCGCCCAGGAACGTCAGTCCCCAGCGCAGCCAGCCGTGCAGGGCGTCCGCGCGGACCCAGTTCCAGATGAGCCGCACGGTGATCAGCGCGGCCACGGTGTGCGCGAGCAGATAGAGCAGGATCTCCTCGCGCATGAAGGGCGTGCCGGCGTAGTACGTGTCCAGGTCCCGTACCCGCTCCACGGGCACGTCGGCGAGGGCGAACAGCACCCACAGCGCCACGACCACGCCCGAGTAGACGGAGATGATCCACCGTCTGGCACGCCGGGTCGCGTTCGAGCGGTCGGACAGCCCGTTGCGCCAGGCCACGATGAGCAGTAACCCGGCTCCGCTGAACGCGGTGAGCAGCGAATACGCCCACGGCGCCGCGAAGTTGGGCACTCCGGTGACCTGGTTGGTCCAGCCGATGACGGACGGCGTCACGGACACGAACAGCGCGCAGGCGAACAGCAGCAGCCCGCCGACCGCCCGCAGCAGCGGGTCCCGCCACATCCGGATGATCGCCGGCAGCTTCAGCGCGAGGGCGGCGCCGAGGACCACCGTGGGGACCCACACGAAGGACGTGTACAGCTCGCCGAGGAAGGTCGTCGCCACGTCGTACGCTCCCCCTTCCCGCCGTCCGCTGCACAAGCCGGTCCGAGGTTACGCGCCCACAACTGCCAACGTCATGTCATCCGGTGGCCGTTGTGGGACCGGGAACGACCGCTGTGTCCGGAAATCGCCCCTGCGAATGAACTGTGCACTGTGTCCAACCCATTGACGCGCAAGCGCTTCGATTTTACGGTCCCGTTCGAAGTTGCGAGCAGCATTCGATATCTCGGACATGACGGGACCTCTACAGGGACCTCTACAGCAAGGGCAGGCAATGGGACGACCTGACCTGAATCGCAGGCACCTACTGGCCACGGCGGGCGGCCTCGCGGTCGCGGGCAGCCTCGCTTTCGCCGCTCTCGGCACCGGCGCCGACGCGCTCGCCTCCGGCGCGGACACCCGGGTGCGCTACTGGAACCTCTTCAGCGGCGGCGACGGCGCCAACATGATCGCGATGCTGGACGCGTTCCGGAAGGAACACCCCGGCATCGACGTGAAGGACTCCACCCTCCAGTGGGGCAACCCCTTCTACACCAAGCTCGCCATGGCCGCGGCGGGCAACCACGCACCGGAACTCGGCGTCATGCACATGGGCCGCGTCGCGGGCTTCTCACCGGGCCGGCTCCTCGACCCCTGGGACGAGGACCTCCTCGCCAAGTACGGCGTACGCAAGGCCGATTACAACCCCGCGCTGTGGAACCGCGGTGTCATCGACGGCAAGTTGTACGCCCTGCCGCTCGACATCCACGTACAACTCTGCTTCTACCGCAAGGACGTCCTGAAGAAGGCGGACCTCCTCGGCGACGACGGCCGGATGATCCACGTCACCTCCACCGACGAGTGGTTCGACGTCCTGAAGAAGGCCAAGCAGGCCCAGAAGAAGGGTCTTCAGACCATCGGTCTGTGGACCAACGACCAGAACTTCCAGTGGTGGTTCTTCGTCGCCTTCTACACCCAGCTCGGCGGCACATGGTTCGACGACGGCGACACCCAGGTCCTCTTCGACGTCGACAAGGCCACCCAGGTCCTGGAGTTCTTCCGCCGGCACGTCACCGACGGGTACGTCATCCCGGGCGCGCCGACCGGCGAACAGTTCATCAACGGCGCCCCCTTCACCTGGGAGGGCAACTGGTCGGTGCCGGTCTTCTCCGGCGCGAAACTGGACTACGGCGCGACCCCGCTGCCGCCCGTCTTCGGCAGGCAGGCCACGCACGCCGAGTCGCACTCCTTCGTCCTGCCGCACCAGGCGGGCCGCGGCGGCGCCACCAACGAGGCCGCGCACGAACTGGCCGCGTACGTCGTCACCCACGCCCTGCAGTGGGCGGCCGGCGGCCACATCCCCGCGTACACACCGACGCTCTCCACGGCCGCGTACAAGAAGCTCACCCCGCAGAACGAGTACGTCTCCGCGATGAACCACCAGGCCACCGAGCCGAAGGTGTGGTTCGCGGGCTCCACCGGCGTCCTCGCCCAGGACCTCGGCCCCCTCGTCGTCTCCTCGACGATGGGCTCCGCCAAGCCGGCCGCCGTAGCGCGGACGATGAAGAACCACCTCACCCGACTCCTCGCCTCCAAGAACCCGATGGACGGCAGGACCGCAGCACAAGGAGGTGCAGCCGCATGACCACCAGTGCCGGGACCGTCCTCGCACCGGCGCGGACGAGGACCGCCACCGCCACCGCGACCGTCCGCCGCAACCAGGGCTTCCAGCACGGGGGTTGGTTCGTCGCCCCGTTCCTGGCGCTCTTCGCCCTGTTCGTCGTCTGGCCGCTGCTGCGCGGCGTCTACCTCAGCCTCACGGACGCCAACATCTCCGGCGACGGCGCGAACTTCATCGGCCTCGACAACTACCGCGAGGCCCTCCACGACCAGGCGATGTGGGACGCGCTCGGCCACAGCGCCTACTTCACCCTGCTCGTCGTCCCGTGCATCACCGTCCTCGCCTTCCTCCTCGCGATGCTCGCGCACCACATCGAGCGCGGAAAATGGCTGTGGCGGCTGTGCTTCTTCGCGCCGTTCCTGCTGCCGTCGACGGTCGCGGGCAACATGTGGCAGTGGCTCTTCACCCAGGGGATCGGCCTGTTCAACGAGACCTTCGGGCTCACCACACCCTGGCTGACCGACAAGTCCTACGCGATGCTCGCCATCGTCATCGAGACCCTCTGGTGGACGGTCGGCTTCAGCTTCCTCCTCTACCTCGCCGCGCTCCAGGGCATCCCCGACCACCTCTACGAGGCCGCCAAGCTCGACGGCGCGAACGCCTGGCACCGCACGGTCCACATCACGCTGCCGATGCTGCGCCACATCACCGGCCTGGTGATCGCGCTCCAGGCCCTCGCCTCGCTCCAGCTCTTCGACCAGGCCGTCGTGATGATGGACTTCGGCCCCGGACCCGAGCTGAGCACCCGCTCCTTCGTCCAGTACACCCTCGAACAGGGCTTCACCAGCTACCGCGTGGGCTACGCCTCCGCGATGTCCGTCATCTTCTTCGTGATCATCGCGGCCGTGGCCCTCACCCGGATGGCACTGCTGCGCAACCGTGAGGAGACCGGCCGATGACCACGGCTGCAACCACCCCTGTACGTAAGCCCCGCAAGCCCTGGACACCCAGCCAGATCGTCCTCACCCTCCTCGGCGCCGCCGTCTCCGCGCTCTTCGTGGCGCCGATCGCCGCGGCCCTGTTCACCTCGCTCAAGTCCGAGGCCGAGGCCGCCGAGATCCCGCCGCACTGGCTGCCGAAGGTCTGGACCGCCCAGGCCTGGAAGGCCCTCTGGAAGACCGGCAACATCACGAACTGGTTCGTCAACTCCCTCGTCGTGTCGATCCTGGTGACGGCCATCGTGGTCACCGTCGCCGCACTCGCCGGATACGGCTTCGCCCGCACCGAGTTCAAGGGCAAGTCCGTCCTGATGGGCACGGTGATGGCGGGCCTGATGATCTCCCCGGCCGTCCTCGGCGTCCCCCTCTTCACCACCGTCCAGCAGATGGGGATGGTCGACACCTACTGGGGCATGATCCTGCCGCAGTGCGCGCCCGCCGCGATGGTCTACATCCTCTACAAGTTCTTCCAGGGCATCCCCCGCGAACTGGAGGAGGCCGCCTTCATCGACGGCGCGGGCCGCTGGCGGATCTTCTTCACCATCGTCGTCCCGCTCTCCCGCCCCTCCCTCGCGGCGGTCGGCATCTTCACCTTCATCGCCTCGTGGAACAACTTCCTGTGGCCGTACATGGTGACCAACAACCCCGACCTGATGACCATGCCGAACGGCATCGCGACCGTCATGAACTCCTACGGCATCCAGTGGGCCCAGCTCATGGCCGGCGGCCTCATGGCAGGCCTCCCGCTGATCATCGTCTTCGTCTTCTTCCAGCGCCAGATCGTCGCGGGCGTGGCCCACACCGGATTGGCGGGACAGTGACCATACGAAGAGCTCTTGCCGGTGCGGTGATGGCGGCCGCTCTTGCCCTGCTGCCCAACACGGCCCAGGCAGCGCAGAGTTACCCCGACCCGCAGCCCATCACCGGCCAGCAGATCATCCACGACCCCACGGTCATCCGCCTCAAGTCCGGTTCCTACGTCGCCTATTCGACCGGCGGCATCATCGGCGCCCGCACCTCCAAGGACCGCGTCCAGTGGGACGACGCGGGCAACGCCTTCGCCACGCCCCCGAGTTGGTGGTACGACTACAACTCCACCGGCGACCCCTGGGCCCCCGACCTCTCCTACCGGGACGGCCGCTACTGGCTCTACTACGCCGTCTCCTCCTGGGGCACCAACCACTCCGCGATCGGCGTGGCAACGTCCCCCACCGGCCTCCCCGGCACCTGGACCGACCAGGGCAAGGCCTTCACCTCGGAGACGACGGACGCCTGGAACGCCATAGACCCCGCGCTGATCACCGCGGACGGCAAACTCTGGATGGCGTTCGGCTCGTACTGGACGGGCATCCGCCTGGTCGAACTGAACCCCGCCACAGGCAAGGCGATCCCCGGCGCAACAGTCGCCCAACTGGCGACCCGCCCGGACGCGCCGTACGCGGTCGAGGGCGCGTACGTGCTGAAGCACGGCGCCTACTACTACCTCTTCGCGTCGTACGACGCGTGCTGCGCAGGTGTGAACTCCACGTACAAGATCCGGGTCGGCCGCTCGACGTCGATCACAGGCCCGTACGCGGACAGCACAGGCAAGCCAATGCTGGCGGGCGGCGGAGACCTACTCCTCGCAACCCACGGCCGCTACATAGGCCCAGGCGGAGAATCCATCTTCCAAGACAAAGGTAAGGATGTCTTGGCATACCACTACTACGACGGCGAGGATTCAGGCACACCAAAGCTAGGGCTAAACACCCTGAGCTGGACAAACACCGGCTGGCCAAAAGTCTTTTAGGGGCGCGGGGAACTGCGCGACCAGCCACAGCGAACCTGCACTCGCCGACGAAACACAAGGCACCCACTTCGAAAGGCGCACATGAGTACCGCCCGCTTCACCCTCGACCCCGCCTTCACCATCGGCGAAGTCAACCCCCGCCTCTTCGGCTCCTTCGTGGAACACCTCGGCCGCTGCGTCTACACCGGCATCTTCGAACCGGACCACCCCACCGCAGACGCAGAGGGCCTCCGCCAAGACGTCCTGGATCTGGTCCGAGAACTGGGCGTCACCACCATCCGCTACCCCGGCGGCAACTTCGTCTCCGGCTACAAGTGGGAAGACTCGGTGGGCCCCGCAGGGGACCGCCCCCGCCGCCTCGACCTGGCCTGGCGCTCGACGGAGTCCAACCGCTTCGGCCTCTCCGAATACATCGCGTTCCTGAAGAAGCTCGGCCCCCAGGCAGAACCGATGATGGCGATCAACTTGGGCACCCGGGGCGTAGCCGAGGCCCTGGAACTCCAGGAGTACGCCAACCACCCCTCCGGCACGACCCTCTCCGACCAGCGCATCACCCACGGCGACAAGAACCCCTTCGGCATCCGACTCTGGTGCCTCGGCAACGAGATGGACGGCCCCTGGCAGACGGGCCACAAGACCGCCGAGGAGTACGGCAGGATCGCCGCCGAGACGGCCCGCGCGATGCGCCAGATCGACGCCGGTGTCGAACTCGTCGCCTGCGGCTCCTCCTCCCAGGCCATGCCGACCTTCGCCGAGTGGGAGTCGACGGTCCTCCAGGAGACGTACGACCTGGTCGACTACATCTCGCTGCACGCCTACTACCAGCCGACCGACGGCGACCTCGACTCCTTCGTCGCCTCGGCCGTCGACATGGAGTCCTTCATCGAGAACGTGGTCGTCACCGCCGACCACGTGGGTGCCCGCCTCAAGTCGAAGAAGAAGATCAACCTCTCCTTCGACGAGTGGAACGTCTGGTACACGTCGGACTGGGAGGAGCAGGCGAAGAACGCCGATCCCGCCGACTGGCCGGAGGCGCCGCGCCTCCTGGAGGACCACTACAGCGTCATGGACGCGGTCGTCTTCGGCTCGCTCATGATCGCCCTGCTCCGGCACGCCGACCGCGTCACCGTCGCGTGCCTCGCCCAGCTCGTCAACGTCATCGCGCCGATCATGACCGAGCCGGGTGGCCCGGCCTGGCGGCAGACGACGTTCTTCCCCTTCGCGCAGGCCTCGAAGTACGGCCGCGGCCAGGTCCTCGACGTCCGCGTCGACTCCCCGAGGCACGAGACGCGGAAGTACGGCGAGGCCGACCTGCTGCACGCCACCGCGGTGCGCGGCGAGGACGGTTCGGTCACGGTGTTCGCCGTCAACCGCAGCCGCACCGAGTCGCTCCCGCTCGAAGTCGGCCTGAACGGGCTCGACTTGACGTCGGTCGTCGAGCACAGCGCCCTCGCGGACGCCGACCCGGACGCCCGCAACACCCTGGCCGACCCGGAGCGGGTGGCCCCGCACGAGGTCGCGGGCACCACCCTCCAGGACGGCATCCTGACCGCCGTACTGGAGCCGCTGTCCTGGAACATGATCAGGATCAGCTGAACCCCGTGGGTGTCACCGGCCGGGGGAGGCCACCGGCGCAACCGGTACTCCTCCGGCCGCACTCCCCAGCAGCGTCAGCCGTACGTCCTTCGGGCCCGCCGGTGTGGTGCCGTCGGACAGGACGGCCAGGGCGAGTGTGTTGGTGCCACGTGTGCGGAGGATCCCGTTCGGCAGGGCGAAGGTGTGCTGCGGGCCCACGTCGTTGATGTACTGGCCCATGTTCCAGCCGTTGAGGAAGATCTGGACGCGGTAGGCGCGCGTCGGGTCGTCGTCGAGGACGAGGCCGATCGAGGCGTCGACGCCGCTGTCCACGGCGAGCTTGAAGCTGGTCCGGTACCAGGCCACGCCCTGGCGCTTGTCGGCGCGGGGGAGGGTGACGGCCTCCCAGCCGGCGTCCGCGTACCCCGGCAGGTGCCAGCCCTCCCGCTCGCCGTACAGCCCGCCGTTGTTCTGCGGCCCGCGTACGGGATCGGGTGCCGTCTCACCCTGGAGCCGCCAACTCACCTTCGGGGAGGCGCCCTTGAAGGTCGCCGCCGTCAGTCCGCGCGCCACCTTGTGGGTGTCGAGGGCCTTGCCGTCCTGGTCGTGCTGCATCCGCCGCACCAGCACGGACAGGACGTGTGAACCGGCCGCGCGCTGCTTCTCGGGAACCGCGAAGGTCGGCTTGGCGGTCCAACTGCCCTGCCGCACACTGCTGGTGGTCGGCACCGGCATCCGGTGGGTGCCGAGCGGTTCGCCGTCGAGCCAGGCCATCAGCAGGCCCTGGGTGCCGGTGCTGTAGGCGAGGGTCACCGACTCCAGGGCGTCGGTCGTGGCCGTGGTGAAGCGGCCGCGGTACCAGACGTCCCCGTAGTGGAAGCCGTAGTCGTCCGCGAAGAGCAGCGGCTGCCCGGAGGGGATGGCCGTCGTGCTGAACGTCGAAGTCCTGTTCGCCGCGGTCCACTTGGAGTCGTCGAAGGCGACCGCGGCCTCCTGGTTCTCCACCTTCCGCCGCCAGCCGTCGAGTGCGGGCAGCGGTACCGCGGGCACCCCGGGCAGCAGCGCGTCCGGGTTCGAGCGCAGGCTGCCCGCGGTGGTGACGGTCGAGGGCACCGCCTGCCCGTTCCAGGTGACGTCGGTGATGCCGCGCGGGCCCCACACCTCCAGGCCGGTCTCGCCGATGGTGTCGCCGGTGAGGTGGGCGGTCGTCCCGCTGACCGCGGCCTCGCGGAGCAGCGCCGGGCCGTAGGCCAGCGCGGTGCCCGAACCGGTCTCGTACGGCCACAGGCGTACGGAGCCGGCCTCGTCGGCGAAGACCAGCAGGAGGGAGTTGTCGACGCCGCCGCCCTGGACGAGGACCCGGGTCAGGCCGCCGATGCCGAGCGGGACGGTGACGTGCAGGAGACCACGGTCCCAGACCCAGGCGGCCTGCGCGTCGAGCCGGGTCACCACCGGCTCGTCCGGGCACTCGACGACGACGTGGGCCATCTCGCCGCGCGTCCCGGCGAACACGGCGATGTCCTGCCGGCCGGCGGTGAGGGACATCATCGGCGTGACCGTCGAGTATCTCAACGTGCGGCCGCCGAGCGCGAGTTGGGTGACGAGGAGACGGGCGTCCTGGGCCGGGACTGTGACCTCGATGTCGTCGGTCGAGGTCGGCAGCGTCGAAGTGACGTCCTTCGTGCCGTCGTTGCGCAGGACGTAGACGTGCGCGCCGGTGTCGGCGTTGGTGAGGTGGTAGACCTTCAGGCCGTCCGCTGTGACGTCCGCCGCGCGGTCCAGCTTGGCGAAGTCGGGCACGGTCCGCAGCAGATGGCCGAGCTGGTGCATCGGCACGAGCTTCGCGGTCGGATTGCGGCCCTCGTCGAAGGCGGCGCCGTAGTCGTACGACGTGTAGACGACCGGCGCGGGCAGCCAGCCCCACGAGGTGCCGCCGAACGTCATGTAGACGCTGTGCAGGGTGAGTCCGTTGGCGAGGTTGGTGAGGTAGAAACGCCGCTCGTACGCCGCGTCACGCGTCCGGCGCGACTCCGCGTACCCCTTCCCGTCGAACCAGGACCCGCCCCACGGATCGAACCAGCCCCCGCCGAACTCCGGCACGAAACCAGGGGTCTTGGGGCTGGCGGTCGCTCCACCCTTCGCCCCGCCGATCCCGAAGTGCCCCCAGTCCGGCGGCAGTTGGGACGGCGAGGGATACCCGTCGAAGCCGTACAGCCAACCGCCCTTGTCGCCACCGGTGTCGAAGGACCCGGGGGTCCAATAGCCGTTGCGGCCCTTGTCGTTGTGGAACAGGGGGACGTCGATGCCGTCGGCGCGCACCTTCTTGTACAGGTGGGACATGTAGTCGCCGCCGGACGCGTGGGTGAGCTGGCCGTCGTACTCGTTCTCGATCTGGTAGAGCAGGACCGTGCCCGTGCCCTGGGTGAACAGGTGCTTGGAGACGATGGAGTTGACCTGGCTCAGCCACTCGTCGACGTGCGATAGATACGTCGGGTCGGCGGTGCGGGCCGTGCCCTTCGTGGCGATGAGCCAGCCGGGGAAACCGCCCGCGTCGATCTCCGCGTTGATGTACGGGCCCGGCCGCAGGATGACGTACAGGCCGGTCTCGGCGGCCATGCGCAGGAACAGGTCGAGGTCCCGGACGCCCGTGAAGTCGTAGCTGCCCTGGGCGGGGGAGTGGTAGTTCCACGAGACGTAGATGCTGACGGCGTTGTAGCCGAAGGCGCGCATCTTCTGTAGGACGTCACGCCACAGGGACGGGCTCGGCAGCCGGAACGGGTGCATCTCGCCCGACCACAGGACCAGGCGTTTTCCGTCGACGATCAGGGAGTAGCGGTCGTACCCGATCGTGTGCGGCTGCCCGTCCGCGGCCGGTGGTGCGGGCGGCGGACCGGTCGGTACGACATGCGCGGCGTACGCGTCACCGCTGCCGCCGCTGCCACCCCCCAGCGCGAATCCGAGCGCGGCCGTGCCCGCGAGGGTGCTGAAGGTACGCCTGCTCAGCTCCACTGGAAGCTCCTCCCGGGTCCGGTCCGTCGGCGGCACGTGCGAAGCCATTTTCCGTGGTCGTCCCAGGAGGCCGTCGTGCGGGGCCATTCTCTACGCCGGAACGGACCACAATGGACGCATGAGGATCTCGGCACGGGCGGATTACGCGGTACGGGCGGTACTGGAGCTCGCCGTACGGGGTGACGACGGCCCTGTGCCGGACGGTCCGGTGAAGGCCGAGACCATCGCCACCGCGCAGGACATCCCGCACAAATTCCTGGAGGGAATTCTCGGCGACCTCCGGCGCGCCGGGATCGTCGACAGCCGGCGCGGCGGGGGCGGCGGCTACCGGCTGGCCCGCGCGGCCACCGCGATCACCGTCGCCGACGTCATCCGCGCGGTGGACGGCCCGATCGTCTCGGTCCGCGGCGAACGCCCCACCGGCCTCGCCTACACCGGCACCGCCGAACCCCTCCTCCCCCTGTGGATCGCCCTGCGCGCCAACGTCCGCAAGATCCTGGAGGGCGTCACCCTCGCGGACATCGCGGCGGACGCCCTGCCGGAACCGGTACGGACGCTGGCGGCGGAGCCCGCGGCCTGGGAGAACCCGTAGCCCCGTGTCCCGTCGTCGTAGTGCGGTGAGGAGAATGACCGCGGTGACGACGATGATGACAACTCGACGCGCGTACGCGGCTGTTGCCGCTGTCTGCGTGATCCTCGCGGGCTGCTCGTCCCCGGAGGCGATCAGCTACGCCCGTCCCGGCGATCCGCTCACCCGGACCTTCGAGGAGGGGAAGCGTCCCGCCGTGGCGGATCTGACGGGGACCTCGTTGGACGGGGACGCGATCCGGCTGTCGGACTACCGGGGGAAGGTCGTCCTGATCAGCGCCTGGGCGTCCTGGTGCCCTCCCTGCCGGGCGGAGGCACCCGAGCTGAAGTTGATCCAGGAGACCTGGGGCGACCGCGGACTGCGCGTCCTGGGGCTCGACAACGACAACAGCCGCGCCGCCGGTCTCGCCTTCCAGAAGAGCTTCCACCTGGCCTACCCGTCCCTGCACGATCCCTCGGGGAAGCAGGCCCTGCGGCTGCCGCGCGGTCTGGTGAACACACAGGTGATGCCGTTCACGATCGTCGTCGACCGAGCCGGGAAGGTGGCGGCGACCCGGATGGGAGCGGTGACGCGGACGCAGCTCGCGAAGGTCGTGGAACCGCTGCTGCTCGGGTAGGGGGCCGGTCCTTGTGAGCCGTCCTCATCCGGGTCTCAGGCTCCGCTCAGATTGGCCGCCTAGCGTCGCCTCCCATGCGCACGCTGATACTGCTCGCCCTCGCGGGCCTCGGGGCCCAGCTCGTGGACGGCAGCCTCGGCATGGCCTACGGGGTCACGTCCACGACGCTGCTGCTGGCCATGGGGACGAACCCGGCAGCCGCGTCCGCCACGGTCCACCTGTCCGAGATCGGTACGACGCTGATGTCCGGCGCCTCGCACTGGCGGTTCGGGAACGTGGACTGGAGGGTTGTCGTGAGGATCGGGGTCCCGGGTGCGGTCGGGTCGTTCCTCGGGGCCACCGTCCTGTCGAAGCTCTCCACCGAGGTCGCCGAGCCGGTGATGTCGCTGATCCTTTTCGGGCTCGGCGTGTACGTCATGTCCCGGTTCACCTTCAAGGGGCTGCCGAAGGGGCAGCTCGGCAAGCCGTTGCGGAAGCGGTTCCTGGCGCCGCTCGGGCTGGTCGCGGGGTTCCTGGACGCGACCGGCGGGGGCGGCTGGGGGCCCGTCGGCACGCCGGCGCTGCTGGCGAGCGGGCGGATGGAGCCGCGCAAGGTCATCGGGTCGATCGACACGAGCGAGTTCCTGGTGGCGCTGGCCGCGAGCCTCGGTTTCCTCGTCTCGCTCGGGTCCCAGGGGCTCAAGTGGACCTGGGTGATCGCCTTCCTTCTCGGGGGAGTCGTCGCCGCGCCGGTCGCCGCCTGGCTGGTGCGGCTGGTTCCGCCGCGGGTGCTGGGCTCCGCCGTCGGCGGGATCATCGTCGTGACCAACGTCCGTACGCTGCTGAGGAGCGACTGGATCGGTGCGCCGGGTGCGCTGAGCACTCCGGTGTACGTCGTGCTGTACGGGATGTGGGCTGCCGCCCTGGCGTACTCGGTCCGTGCCCATCGCCGGGAGAGGGCGCTGGAGACGCGGACCGAGTCCGAGTCCGCCGAAGGGCGGCAGCCGCTCGGGGTGTGATCGGCGATCCCCGATCAGTGCTTCCTGGCCATCCGCCTCCTGGTCAACTCGTGCTCACGCCCACGGTCAGGGTCGCCGTGTAGCCGTCGGACACATCGGAGCCGAGCGCGGTCAGCGTGAGCAGACCGGACGCGGCGCCTCCGTCGTCGTAGATCGTGTCGTCGCCGAGGGATGTCTCGGCGGTGGTGTTGTCCGCGTACGGGGAGGTGGCCTGCACTTCCTCGTTGAGGTCGGCGTCGAAGAAAAGCTGGCCGGTGTGGACGAGCGTGCCGCCGGTGTACGTGCCGTCGGCGATCGTCACGTCCGTGTGCACCCGCATATGGACGTGGACGGCGCGGGAGACGTAGTGCCCCGGCCAGATGGATATGAGCTTGGCCTCGCCGTCGGAGCCGGTGAGGACACCGCCGCGCAGGAACGTGCCGTCGTCGTCCTCGGTGTGGCCGTTCTTGCCGACGAACCCGGAGTACTCGCCGAGCGCGTCGCAGTGCCAGAGCTCCACGAGAGCGTCGGCGAGCGGCGCGCAGTCGTTGTCCTGGTCGACGACGGTGAAGGTGTACTGGACCTCGACGCCCTCCTTCTCCTCCCTGATGTCCTCGCGGATCAGGGCGCCGTCGAGCGAGTACGGACCCTCGGTGACCTCGGCGGTGAGGGTGCAGACGCCGCTCGTGGCCGACGCGGACGCGTCGGTGGTGGTCGTGGTGGTCGTGGAGGTGGTGTCGGCCGAGGCGAATCCGGCGGCCGCGAGACCGCCCGCCAGGGCCACGGTGCCGCCGCCGATCAGCACCCGGCGACGCTGGACGCCCTTGTCCCGGCGGTGCCGGGCGGGCCGTTGGTCGAGTTGCCGGTCGTTCTCGTTGTTTCCCGTCATGGCAAGAAAGCTAGGGCGGTACCTGAAGGATTCCTTGATGTGCGGCTGTGAAGGGCCTGGGGACGGAACGGTCAACGGCCGCTTATTTCAACAGAGTTCACACACTATGGAGAAGATGTGAAAGACGCGTCTGTGAATGGCCTGAGTTCGCCCTGACCGCCTCCTGTGGGGCTCCTACGATGCGAGCGCGCCGTCGGTCTTCACAGGAACTTCATTGTTTCTTCAAAGACTTGGGGCGCGGCCACCCCCCAACCCCAAGGA
This sequence comes from Streptomyces sp. P5F9, assembly GCF_057961495.1. NCBI lineage: Bacteria > Bacillati > Actinomycetota > Actinomycetes > Kitasatosporales > Streptomycetaceae > Streptomyces > Streptomyces sp. P5F9. The sequence goes on from NZ_JBXVPZ010000177.1 coordinate 16,887, forward strand.
GAAACCATGCCTGGTGGGCTCCTCCTGAGCGGCGCCGTCGCCGCTCTTCTCACCACCGTGCTGCCCGCGCAGCACTCGTCCTCGCCGGTGTTCGACGACCCGCCCCCGGACAAGATCGTCATCAACGTCGCCACGGTGAACGGCTCGGGCTGCCCGCAGGGCACGACGGCGGTCGCCGTCTCCGAGGACAACACCGCCTTCACGGTGACCTACAGCGCGTACCTCGCCCAGGTCGGCGGCAACTCCGACCCCACGGCGTTCCGCAAGAACTGCCAGCTCAACCTGGTCGTCCACGTCCCACAGGGCTTCACGTACGCCATCGCGAGCGCCGACTACCGGGGCTTCGCCTCGCTCCAGCGCGGCGCGAGCGGTGCGCAGAAGGCCTCGTACTACTTCCAGGGCTCGTCGAACACCACGAGCAAGAACCATCCGTTCAATGGTCCCTACGATGACAACTGGCAGGCGAACGACAGCACGGACGTGGCCCAACTGGTCTGGGCGCCCTGCGGAGTTCAGCGCAACTTCAACATCAACACGGAGCTGCGGGTCAGCGCCGGCACCTCGGCGCCCGGCGCGGTCAGCTTCATGACGATGGACTCGACGGACGGCGACATCAGCACCATCTACCACATGGCGTGGGAGCACTGCCCGAGCTCCTGACGTGCGGTGCTGTGAGGTGACCTGAGGAAGGGGTGGCCCGTGTCGCACCGCGGGCCACCCCTTTTCGTGGGGGGAGTCCAGGGCCGCGTCAGCTCCGGCTGACGCCCAGCGTCAGGGTGCCCGTGTAGCCGGACGAGGTCGAACTGCCCAGCGCCGTAAGGGTCATGAGGCCGGACGCGGCTCCTCCGTCGTCGTAGATCGAGTCCTGGGCGAGGGTCGTGCGGGTGACCGTGTTGGTCGAGTACGGGGAGATCTTGGCGACGGCCGTGGTGATGGTCTCGTCGATGAAGAGCTGGCCCGTGTGGAGTTCGCTGCCGCCGGTGAACGAGCCGTCCGAGGTGAGCGTGACGCCGGTGTGCACCTTCACATGGATGTGCACGCAGCGCCCGCGGTACCAACCCGGGTAGATCGTCGTGATGTTGGCGAGTCCGGCGGAGTTCGTCAGGACACCGCCGCGCAGGAAGGTGCCGTCGTCCGGTTCGCTGTGGCCGTTGTTGCCGACGTAGCCGGAGTACTCGCCGAGCGCGTCGCAGTGCCAGATCTCGACGAGCGCGTTGGGGATGACGGCGCAGGTGCTGTCGTCCACGACCGTGAGGGCGAGTTTGAGCGGGATGCCGGCCTTGCCTTCGGTGACGTCGGCGCGGACCAGGGCGCCGTCGAGGTAGTAGGGGCCTTCGGTCATCTCCTTGGTGAGAGTGCAGACTGCCGCCGCGGCCACGGGAGTTGAGTCGGCGGTGGCTGTGGTGGGGGTGTGGGGAGCGGCGGCGCCCACGGCCAGTACGGCGGCCGTGGTGCCGGTGGCGATCAGGACGGTACGGCGTCCGACCGGGGTGGGGGTGGCTCCGTTGTTGTCTGTCATGGACACGGCACCGTAGGAGCGGAAGCTGTAGCCCGGCTGTGCGAACGGCAAAGTGACGATCCGTCAAGTTTATTGCGCGACAGGTGTGTTACGGCGGGTGTGGCCGGTGGGTTACGAGGG
>NZ_JBXVPZ010000178.1:0-18468 GCF_057961495.1 Streptomyces sp. P5F9
CTTCTACACTCCGGCGGGGTGGGCACGCAGGTCGCGGAGGGCGGGCTGCCGTGGCGCTACGACGGTGACGGCGGGGTCGTGCTGGCGTCGCCGCCGAAGGAGGTGCGGGAGTTCGACGGCACGGAGTACGTGCTGGAGCGCGGGATCCGTACCGATTTCGCCCTCGTCCGGGCGGCCAGGGGAGACCGGCACGGGAACCTGGTCTTCAACAAGTCGACCCGGAACTTCAACCCGCTTGCGGCGATGGCGGGCCGGGTGACGGTCGCCGAGGTGGAGGAGCTGGTCGAGCCCGGGGAGATCGACCCGGATGCGGTGCATCTGCCGGGGATCTTCGTGCAGCGTGTGGTGGCGCTCACCGCGGTGCAGGCGTGCGCCAAGGTGATCGAGCAGCGGACGGTGAGCAGCTGATGGCCTGGACCCGTGAGGAGATGGCGGCCCGGGCGGCACGTGAGCTTCGGGATGGTCAGTACGTCAATCTCGGCATCGGTCTGCCGACGCTGATCCCCAACTGCCTCCCGCAGGGGGTGGAGGTGGTCCTGGAGTCGGAGAACGGGATCCTGGGCACCGGTCCGTATCCGGCCGAGGACCGGGTCGATCCGGATCTGATCAACGCCGGCAAGGAGACCGTCACGGTCCGTGCGGGTGCCTCCTTTTTCGACTCCGCGCTCTCCTTCGGGATGATCCGGGGCGGTCACATCGATGTCGCCGTGCTGGGCGCGATGCAGGTCTCCGCCCGTGGTGACCTGGCGAACTGGGCCGTCCCCGGGAAGCTGGTCACCGGGATCGGCGGGGCGATGGACCTGGTGCACGGCGCCCGCACCGTCATCGTGGTCATGACCCATACCGCCAAGGATGGTTCGCCGAAGATCCTGGAGGAATGCGTGCTGCCGCTGACCGGCAGGGCGTGCGTGGACCGGATCATCACCGATCTGGGTGTCCTCGACGTGGCGGACGGGGGCCTGGTGCTGATCGGGACCGCGCCGGGCGTCGCCGTCGAGGAGATCCTCGCCAAGACCGCAGCCAAGGTCCGTGTCCCCGAGGAGATCCAGGCATGAAAGACGTGTACATCGTCGACGCCGTCCGCACCCCCGTCGGCCGGTACAACGGCTCGCTGGCCGCCGTCCGCCCTGACGACCTAGCCGCGCACGCCCTGCGTGAACTCCTGGCCCGTAGTCCGGAGTTGGATCCGGCCCGGATCGAGGATGTGTACTTCGGCAACGCCAACGGCGCGGGTGAGGAGAACCGCAACGTCGCCCGGATGGCCGCCCTGCTCGCGGGTCTGCCCACGTCGGTGCCGGGGGTGACGGTCAACCGGCTGTGTGCCTCGGGGCTTGAGGCGGTCATCCAGGCCGCCCGCGCGATCGCGGCCGGGGACGTCTCCGTCGCCGTGGCCGGCGGGGTGGAGTCGATGACCCGCGCCCCCTATGTGCTGCCCAAGAGTGAGCGGCCCTTCCCGGCCGGGCACGCCGAGCTGTACTCGACCACGCTGGGCTGGCGCATGGTCAACCCGGCGATGGATGCGCAGTGGACCATCCCGCTGGGCGAATCCGCCGAACTCGTCGCGGACCAGCACAAGATCAGCCGTGAGCAGCAGGACGAGTACGCGCTCGCCAGCCACCGCAAGGCGGCCCGTGCCCAGGCGGACGGTCTGTTCGACGGTGAGATCGTTCCCGTCCCGGTCCCGCAGCGCAGAGGTGATCCGGTCGTCTTTGACGCCGACGAGTGCGTACGCCCCGACGCGTCGCCGGCCGGGATGGCCCGGCTCAAGCCGTCCTTCCGTACCGGGCACGGCACGGTGACGGCGGGCAATGCCTCGCCGCTGAACGACGGTGCGGCGGCGCTGCTGCTGGTCGACGAGGAGGTGCTGAGGGCCACCGGCCGCGAGCCGCTGGCCCGGGTCTCGGCGACCGGCGTGAACGCGCTCGACCCGCACTACTTCGGACTCGCCCCGGTCGAGGCCGTCAACCGGGCACTGGCCAAGGCGGGCAAGGGATTTGATGATCTGTCAGTCCTGGAGCTGAACGAGGCGTTCGCCGCCCAGGTCCTCGGCTGCATGGCCGAGTGGCCCGAGTTCGACCCGGCGATCCTCAACCCGCAGGGCGGCGCCATCGCCCTGGGGCATCCGCTCGGCGCCTCCGGTGCGCGGCTCGCCGGGACCGTCGCCCATCAACTCGCCCGCAAAGGCAGCGGAGTCGGCGTCGCCACCCTCTGCATCGGCGTGGGCCAGGGCCTCGCCCTCGTCCTCGAACGTTGAGCCGCACAGCCACGCGACGGCACGGCCGCACTCGCCCACAGGAGCCATAGTGACCTCCCCGCAATTGCTGCATCATCAGGCCGTCGGACCGGCCGAGGCACCGCTGCTGGTCCTCGGCCCTTCCCTGGGCACGTCGATGACCATCTGGCAGACACACCTGCCCGCCCTCTCCCGCCGCTACCGGGTGTTGACCTTCGACCTTCCCGGACACGGCGGTCCATCGAGCGCACTGCTCCCCGCCCCCGAACCGGGTGGCACGACGGTCGAGGATCTCGCGGGTCTGGTCCTCGGCCTCGTCGACCATCACGGTCACGATCGCTTCCACTATGCGGGCATCTCGCTGGGCGGTGCGGTCGGAGCGCACCTCGCGGTCCAACACGCCGACCGCGTCGCCTCGTTGGGGCTGATCTGCTCGTCCGCCCACTTCGGCCCGCCGGAACCCTGGCGGGAGCGTGCCGCATTCGTACGGCTCAAGGGAACGGAGCCTCTGCTCGCGACCAGTCCCGGCCGTTGGTTCGCCGAACCGCGTACGGCCGAAACGCCCCTCGGCCGCGCCCTGTTGCGGAACCTCGCCGACGCCGATCCGGTCGGCTACGCGGCCTGTTGCGACGCCCTCGCCGCCTACGACCTGCGGCCCGACCTGGCCCGTATCACAGCTCCCACGCTCGTCGTCGGCGGCTCCCACGACCTGGCCACCCCCCTGCACCACGCCCGGGAACTGGCGGACGGGATTCCCCACGCCCGGCTGGAGACGGTCGTCGCCGGACATCTCGCCGTGGAACAGCCCGACGCCGTACAGGCCGCGCTAGGCACCTTCCTTCATACCGTGCAAGTACCACCCGCCGGAGGCCGCCGTGCGTCCCAGCGACACGACACGCAACGACACGTCACCCAGTGACACCGCGCTGAGCGAAAGATCCTCACCGGAGACCGGGCTGCGCCCGGAAATCGCCATGTCCTGGCGGCGCTGCCGGATGAGCGGTCTCGGGCCCACGGCACCCGACCTCCGAATCGAGCCGGACGCGGTCGACCGGCGCAGTCGCCTGGCCGCCGCTGCCCGGCCGGTTCTGGAAGAGCTGGCAAGGCAGCTCGGCGACGCCGCGTTCTGCGTCATCCTCGCCGATCGGGAGTCACGGATCGTGGATCTGTCCGTCGGAGCCCGTGGCCTACGCGACCGGCTGGAGGGGCTGGGTGCGGTGGCTGGCGGGGTGTTCATGGAGGAGACCACCGGCACGAACTCCATCGCGACGGTGTACGAACTGCGCCGGGGCTTCGCGGTGCACGGCGACGAGCACTATCTGGAACCGTTCAAACGGTTCAGCTGTTACGGGCATCCGGTCACCCACCCCGTGACCCGCAGACTGGAAGGCGTCCTCGACATCACCTGCCTGGCCGAGGACGACTCACCGCTGCTCGGCCCCTTCCTCGCCCGGGCGGCGAACGACATGGAGGAACGGCTTCTGCGGACCGCACGCCACTCCCAGCAGCGGATGCTCGCCGCGTTCCAGACCGCCGCGGCCCGTAGGGACCGGCCGGTGCTGGTACTCGGCGAGGGCGTGGTGCTCGCGAACTCCCCGGCCGTGGAACTGCTCGACCCCGCTGACCACATCCGACTGCGGGAACTCGCGGCCGGACACGGCGGCCCCGGCCACGGCGGGTGCCGGCGGACGCACGAGGTGAGGACGGTCGGGCTTGCTTCGGGGCGGACCGTGGACGTACGGTTCCAGGCTGTCACGCCCGGAGCGGACGGCGTCCTCTTCGAGTTCACGGAACCCGAGGAGACCGGCCCCGGGTCCGGCGGAGCCGGCATTTCCTTCGCCAGACCCGCCAACAAGCCGGCCGGACTGACGCCGGGCACGCCAGCCTACGTCGGCGGGGCGCCCGGAACCGGTCGTACGACCACCGTGCGGTCGCTGGCCGCGGAGGCCGTCGCAGACGTGGCGTACACGGACAACACGAGCGCGCCAGCCCGAGCACCCCGTGATCACAACATCCGGATCACTGCCCTCGACGCCTCGGAGGCGATCGTCCAGGGTGAGCCACAGTGGCTCGCCGCCCTCGCATCCGCCGCGGCAGACGAACCGGATCTGTTGCTCGTGGAGGACATTCATCTGCTGCCCGACGGGTGCGCCGTGTGGTTGGGCCGCCTCATGGAACGGAACGGGCTGCGGATCGCGCTGACCGGCCCTCCGCTCGCCGAACTCACCGGCTACGCGGCCGCTCTCGCCGCCGACTGCCCCACCCGTATCCAGCTGCCTGCCCTGGGGGAGCGCACGGAAGACCTGGCTGGCCTGGTCCGGGCCATGCTCGGCGAGCTGGGCGCCGGTGACCGGGTGCGCTTCACGCCCGCCGCGCTCGCGGCCCTCGCCGGTCACCCATGGCCCGGCAACCTGCGTGAATTGCGTACGGTCGTCCATACGGTGCTCGCGCACCGCTCCGCCGGCGACGTGACCCCCCGTGACCTGCCCGCGGGCTATCAGGTCAGCCCGCGGCTGCGGGGGATGACCCCACTGGAGCGCGCCGAACACGACGCCATCGCCGCCGCGCTGCGGGAGCACGGCGGCAATAAACTGCGGGCCGCCCAGCGGCTCGGCATCAGCCGGACGACCCTCTACAACCGGATGCGGGCGCTGCGGATCAGTGTATGAGCCCATCCGGGCGGAGTCTCCCGGAAGTGTCCAGTAGTTGAACAGTTCGCGGTGTGTGTACGGCCCTACCTTGCCGATCAGGAACCCGTCGGCAAAGGAGCCGAACTATGCGCATCACCGCCGCACTGACAGAGACCAAAGGCGCACCCTTCACCCTCGCACCGCTTGAACTGGACGACCCGCGGGCGGGTGAGGTAGTCGTCCGGATGGTGAGTTCCGGTGTGTGCCACACCGACCTCATCGTCCGCGACCAGTGGTATCCGGTGCCGCTGCCAGCCGTGCTCGGTCATGAGGGCGCCGGTGTCGTGGAGGCCGTCGGCGACGGTGTCAGCTACGTGACTCCCGGAGACCACGTCGTTCTCACCTTCAACTCCTGCGGCGGCTGCCGCACCTGTGTCCAGGGCCGCCCCGCGTACTGCGACCAGTTCTTCGCGTACAACTTCGCGGGTTCGCGCACCGACGGCAGCACTCCTCTGCACCGCGAGGCCGGTGACGTATACGGTGTCTTCTTCGGGCAGTCGGCCTTCGCCACGTACGCCCTCGCCAACGAGCGCAACGTTGTGAAGGTGGACCGGGCCGCGCCACTGGAACTGCTCGGCCCGCTGGGCTGCGGCATCCAGACCGGCGCGGGCGGGGTCCTCAACTCGCTCAAGCCTCCGGCGGGCAGCAGCATCGCGGTCTTCGGGGCGGGCCCGGTCGGGATCAGCGCTGTCATGGCCGCCGCCGTCGCGGGCTGTACCACCGTCGTCGCCATCGACCTCAACGACCAGCGCCTCGCTCTGGCGCAGGAGGCCGGCGCCACCTACGTGATCAACGGAGCCGCCGGGGACACGGTGGCCGCTCTGCGGGACCTCACCGGCGGGCTTGGCGTCGACTTCACCCTGGAGACCACCGCGGTACCGACCGTCCTCCGGCAGGCGGTCGACGCGCTCAACCAGGGCGGCACCTGCGGACTGATCGGCGCCGCCGCGCTCGGCACCGAGGTCACGCTCGACATGTCCTCGTTGCTCTTCGGCCGCAGTGTGCGCGGGATCGTCGAGGGCGACAGCGTGCCGCGCCTGTTCATCCCGAAGCTCGTCGACCTCTACCAGCAGGGCCGCTTCCCCTTCGACAAGCTCGTGCGGACGTACGCCTTCGAGGACATCAACCAGGCCGTCGAGGACTCCGAGAAGGGCACCACCCTCAAGCCCGTCCTGACCTTCGCCTGATCCCCCCAACAGTCCAAGGAGCCCAGCGATGAACCTGCGTTACGACACCTTCTACATCGGCGGCGAGTGGGTCCGCCCCACCGCGAGTCGCACCATCGTTCCCGTCAACGCCAGCACCGAGGAACCCCTTGGCCAGGTGCCCGAGGGCACCGAGACCGACATCGACGTCGCGGTCGCCGCCGCCCGCGGGGCCTTCGATGCCCTGTCGGGCTGGGCGAGTTGGGAGCCGGCACGGCGTGCCGACGTGATGACGCGGCTGGCCGACGCGATCGACAGGCGGGCCGACGGCTTCGTCGAGCGGGTGAGCGCCCAGAACGGCATGCCGGTCGCGGTCGCCCGGCAGCTGGAGACCGGCTACCCGAGCGCCGTACTGCGGTACTACGCCGGGCTGGCCCGCGAGGCCGCCTTCGAGGAGACCAGGGCCGGGCTGTTCGGCGGCTCGATCCAGGTCCGCAGGGTACCGGTCGGGGTCGTCGCGGCCATCGTGCCGTGGAACTTCCCGCAGGCCCTGGCCATGTTCAAGATTGCACCGGCGATGGCGGCCGGCTGCACCCTCGTCATCAAGCCGTCCCCGGAGACCGTGCTGGACGCCTACCTGCTCGCCGAGGCCGTCGAGGAGGCCGAGGTCCCGTCCGGCGTCATCAACATCGTGCCGGGCGGGCGCGACACCGGCGCGTACCTGGTGTCCCACCCCGCCGTGGACAAGGTGGCCTTCACCGGCTCCACCGCCGCCGGCCGGGTCATCGCCGAGACTTGCGGCCGACTGCTGCGCCCAGTCACGCTCGAACTGGGCGGCAAGTCGGCGGCGATCGTCCTCGACGACGCGGACCTGGATCTGGCGAAGATCGGCGAGGGGCTGTTCGGCGCCACCCTCCTCAACAACGGCCAGACGTGCTTCCTCGGCACCCGTGTCCTCGCCCCGCGCGGCCGCTACGCGGAGGTGGTCGAGGCTTTCACGGCGCTGGCCGGCTCGCTGAACGTCGGTGACGCGAGCGACCCGGCGACCCAGATCGGCCCGATGGCCACCGCCCGTCAGCGGGAACGTGTCGAAACGTACATAGCCAAGGGCCGCGGCGAAGGCGCCCGCCTTACCACCGGCGGTGGCCGTCCGGCCGGCCTGGGCCGCGGCTGGTTCGTGGAGCCGACCGTCTTCGCCGACGTGGACAACAGCTCGGTCATCGCCCAGGAGGAGATCTTCGGCCCGGTGCTCTCTCTGATCCCGTACGAGGACGTCGACGACGCCGTCCGTATCGCCAACGACTCGGACTTCGGCCTCGGCGGCACGGTCTGGACGTCCGACCCCGAGCGCGGCGCAGCCGTCGCCTACCGGGTCTGCACCGGCACCATCGGCGTCAACCGCTACATCCCGGACCCGGCGGCCCCCTTCGGCGGCGTCAAGGCGAGCGGCCTCGGCCGGGAACTAGGGCCCGAGGGTCTGTCGGCCTACCAGCAGACCCAGACCGTGTACGTGTGATCTCGCGTCCGCCACTCGACGGTGACCGTGACTTCGACCGGGTCGCATTCGGCCGCGGCGGCGAGGAGGCGGATCTTGCCGGGTCCGGTCGGGCGGAGGACGGCGAGGGCGCGGTCTTCGTAGGTACGGTGTTCGGCCGCGTCGAAGCGTTCCTCGGTGGACGGGTCCGCATTGCCAAAGCCAAGCAGGGCGCGGAAGCCATCGGCCGCAACGCCGCGCGCTGGGCCTGCCTGCGGCCGACACCACCCCGGAACTGGCACGAGTGATCGTTCGACAGTCGGCATAGCCAATCACCTGCGGAAGCAGCGGACTGACCCGTCGGCTACTGGGTCGGTTGACGGACCGGCAGAAGTACCGCGGAGGGGTGTTCGGGGTCGTGGAACACCTCTTGGCCGACCGTGCGGAGAGTCGTGGCGGTCGCCCTGGGTTCGCCGGTGCCCGGATTGCGGTTGTAGCGTGGAAATGCCCCGCTGGACACCTGGACCCGGATACGGTGCCCGCGTCGGAAGCGGTACGCCGTCGGCCATAGCCGCACCCTCGCGCAGGAGATCTCGTCGGCATCGGTCAGGCTGACCAGGCCGTCGCACACGTTCGTCGAGCGGCCCTTGGTGTCCACGTCGCACAGCCGGACGAACACGTCCGCATGCGGCAGGCCGGAGCGGAACCAGATCTTGGCGGCGACTTCACCAATCACCTCAACGTCCGCGTCGAGTACGGAAGTTGTGTAGGTCAGCACGTCCGGCCGGGCTTCGAGTGCCGTGTTGTCAACGCGGCCGCCCTTGACGCCGAGGGCCAGCCGCACCCCGCCGACGGCCGGAGTCGGGTCCGCCGGATCGTAGCGGTAGCCGTCCGGCGCGGACTCGGCCGCCGTACCGGTGGACAGGGTGCCGCCCGGGTGGAGGTGGAAGCGCTGCGGGTCGTAGCCGGGCGGCGGCCAGGACGGGAAGTCGCGCCAGGTCTCCTCGCCCATGACGAACAGGCGGACCGGAGCGCGCTTTGGCGGTTGCTCGCCACGGGCATGCGCCAGCCCGAAACCGAGGGCCTCGGTGGCTGCCGTGGCTCCGACGCCCCGGGAGGTGTGCGACCAGGGGCCGATCGTGAGCCGGGGCTGCCGTCCGGCCGCCTGCAGTGCCTGGTGGTCGCGGAGTTGGCCGGGCAGGAAGATGTCGTACCAGCCGCCGACAGAACTCACCGGTACGGCGATGTCCGCCACCCGGTGGCGGTGGTCGAGGTCCGTCCATCGCGGGGTGCCGGCGTCGTGGGCGAGGATGTCCTGGATGTAGTCGGACCGATGGCCCAGGGCGGCGACGTCGGCCTGGCCGAGCGGCAGCGTGGCCATCGCGCGGCGCACCCGCTTCGCACCGAGTAGCTGGCGCGGTATCGCCCAGCGGCGTTCCTGGCCGGCGACCATGACGCCCCAGCCGAACGGTGTCTCCAGGGAGAACCCGTCCGCGCGGAGGAACTCCAGCGTGAGCGCCGACTCCGACACCACCGGGATCATCGCCTTGACCTGCGGCGGCAGTCGGTCGGCGACTGCCCACTGGACGAAGCCGAGGTAGCTCATGCCGTACAGCACCAGCGACTCGCCGAACCAGGGCTGCTTGATCACCCACTCCAGGGTGTCGAGCCCGTCCGCGCGCTCGTGCCGCAGGGGCTCGAAGGTACCGCCCGAACCGAACGTGCCGCGCGTGCTCTGGATCAGCACCTGGAAGCCACGCTCGGCCAACGGCCGGACCATCGGCCCCGCAGCCGCCCCCGCCCTGCCGTAGGGGCTGCGGAGGAGCACGGACGGCAGGCCGTCGCCGCCGGACTTCGGGGTCCAGCGGTCGGCCAGCAGGACGGTTCCGTCGCGCATCGGCACCCGCAGGTCGCGCGCGACGACCAGATCCCGGGTGAGGGGTGGAGAAAGGCGCAGCAGACGCTGAGTGAGGTGGCTGCCCAGGTTCATCGACGAGTCCTCCGTCTGCTTCTCTGTGGTACTGGCTGGGACGTACCTGCCCCGATCCAGGGCCTGCCCGGCGGATCGTGCAACGCTACGCTCGGTGCCGGGCCGTGGTGGGCTTGCGGTGGTTTGCGAGGAGGCCGCCGGCCGCGCCGAGGGAGACGAGGCCCATGCCTGCGGCTGTGGCGATGCCCTTGACGCCGTCCATGGTGAGGTAGCAGAACGCGGCCACGCCGCCGTTGAAGAGGAACAGGAACCAGAGCGTGGAGGGCTTCGACAGGAAGGCCTTGATCTTCGGCTTCTTCGCGATGCGCGAGCCGGCCACCATCGAGACGGCGATGCCGGCGAAGGTGGCCACGTTCTTCTGCGTACCGTCCAGCACGGTCCCGGAGGCGGTGCTGGCGACGAGGCCGCCCACGAAGAACGACCACAGCAACAGGTCGGCGACGAGCGGCTTCACGGTGGCGAGCTGCGACTTCACGGGAGTTTTCCTTCAGGAAGGGGACGTGATCTCTTGCCCTCTACGATTCCGTCACGCGCCCACCGCCACGAGGGACCGCTCTCCCGAACCCGGGGTGTAGCCCACTACACCCCGGGTTCGTGGCCGGTCACAACAGGCCGGCGCGGTGGCCTCGACCGTGACTATCACTCCGACGTCATTCCGGCTGGATGATCGACACGGTCTTGTAGCGCAGGAACTCGTCGATGCCGGCCCGGCCGCCTTCCTTGCCGTAGCCGCTGAGGCCGAGGCCGCCGAAGGGGGTGTGCGGGAGGTTCTGGCGGGCGCCGTTGACGTAGACGCCGCCGGCCTTCAGGCGTTCGGCGACGCGGTGGACGCGGGTGAGGTTCGTGGACTGGATGTTGGCGCCGAGTCCGTAGGGCGTGCTGTTGGCGAGGGCGACCGCCTCGTCCTCGGTGCTGAATTTGAAGACCAGCAGTACGGGGCCGAAGACCTCCGTCTGCGCGATCTCGTGCTCGGGGTCCACGTCGACGATGATCGTGGGTTCGACGAAGTTCTTGTCGGCGAGGTCACCGCCGGCCCGGTGTCCGCCGAGGGTGATCCGCCCGGCCTTGTCCCGTCTGGCGCGGTCGAGCATCCCGCAGACCCGCTCCACGGCGGCGGCGTTGATGAGTGGCCCGACCTTGACCCCGGGATCGAACGGATCCCCCATCCGGTAGGTCGCGGCGACCTCGGTGACCCGCTCGACCACCTCGTCGTAGATGTCTTCGTGCACGATCAGCCGGGTCGGCACCACGCAGCCCTGGCCGGCCAGGACCCCGATGCTGTCCCGTACGGCGCGGTTCGCCACCGCTTCCAGGTCACCGGCGTCCGGGAAGACGATGCTGCCCGTCTTGCCGCCCAACTCCAGTACTGCGGGCTTGAGTTGCTCGGCGCAGGCGTGCATGATCCGGCGGGCCGCGACGGGTCCGCCGGTGAAACTCACCTTCTCGACCCTGGGATGGCGCACCAGGGCCTCGCCGGCCTCCGCGCCACCGCTGAGGATGCTGCACACGCCGTCCGGTACGCCTGCCTCGCGCAGGAGTCGGGCGTAGAGGTGCGGTGCGAAGGGGGTGAACTCCGAGGGTTTCACGACCACGCAGTTCCCCGCGGCCAGCGCCGGGACGACCTTCATGCCAAGGGAGACGACCGGGCCGTTCCAGGTGACGATGATGCCGACGACGCCGTACGGCTCGGGTGTCGTGTAGGAGAGGTAGCCGCGGGTGTCGAGTGTCGAGATCAGCTCGCCGGAGAGCTTGTCGCACCAACCGGCGTAGTAGCGCGTCCAGTTGATCGAGTTGTCGACGATCCGTTCACCGAAGTGGGTCGGGGTGCCGCCGTCGAGCGCCTGGAGGTCGACGAACTCCTGACGGTGTTCGCCCAGCAGCTCGGCGAACCGCATCAGAACCTCGCGCCGTGCCTCCGGCGTCCAGCGGCGCCAGGACTCCGCCTGCGCGGCGGCCAGTTCGACGGCCTCGTCGATCTCTGCGGCTCCGGCCAGCGGGATCGCCGCCTGCACCTCGCCCGTGTACGGGTTGCGATGCTCGAAGACACCGCCGGACCCGGAGTCGAGAACCTTGTCGCCGTAGCGGAGTCGGACATGCGGAGCGGTCACGGTCATGGGTGGTGTCTCCCGGGGAACTCTTGGCAGGCGGGTGCGGTGCGGTACTGCGCGGCTCAGCGGACTGCGAAGCCCGCGTCGAGGGGCAGTTGGATGCCCGTGATGTAGGCGGCTTCGTCGGACACCAGCCACGCGACGGCGTTGGCGATGTCCTCGGCCGTGAGGATGTCGATCGGGAGGGCGTTCCGCATCTGGCTGATCGGGTTCTTCTCGCCCTTGGCGGCCTGCGCGTGGAGTTCCTCCATCACCGGGTTCTGCGTCATGCCCGACAACACCCCTGTGGGATGAATGGTGTTGACCCGGATCCGCTCGCTCGCGTACTCGTTCGCGAGCACCTGCATCAGCCCGACCAGGCCCCGCTTCGCCGCCGTGTAGGCCTGGCCGCCCGCCTTGTCGTTCGCGCCGCCCTTGAGCCCGGCCACCGAACTCGTGATGACGATCGACCCGCCGCGCTCCCCGGCCCGGATCGCCGGCAGCACCACCTCGATGGTGCGCCAGACACCCGTCAGGTTCACGTCGATGACGTCGGTCCAGGTGCGGTCGCGGTCACCACCGGGGGAGAGACGGATGATGCCGGCGTTCGCGAGCAGTACGTCGACCCGGCCGAAGCGTTCGACGCCGTGGTCCAGGACCCGGCGCAGATCGTCGTAACTGCGCACGTCGCCCTTCTCGGCGACGATCGACCCGCCCGCCTCCTCGACGGCCTTGACCGTCGCGCGGAGGTCGTCCTCGGTCGCGTTCGGATAGTCCATCGACTCGATGTCCTCGCAGATGTCGAGACCGATGACGTCCATGCCCCGGGAAGCGAGTTTCACCGCGTGCGCCCGGCCCTGACCGCGGGCGACACCGGTGATGAAGGCGACCTTCCTGCCTGACTCCATGTCAGCCCCTATCTGTAGGTGACGAGTTGAGGGGGCAGATGGGAGTGCTCGTTGAACGTGACGAGCGTGCTGCCCCGGCTGCCCACGACGACCTTCGTGATCCCGCTGTTGACGGCTATTCGGTTGAGCGCGAGCCACTGCGGCTCACCGCCGCCCAGCAGCGACGCGGCGACCCACCCGATCACTCCCGCGCTGGTGAAGACGACGGCGGTCTCCCCTGAGGCCAACTCGGCGGCCAGTGTGCGCAATGCGCTGTCCACGCGCTTCGTGAACATGGGGAAGGGTTCCGTGTAGTCATGGTCGTGCAGTCCTGAGGACCATCGGGGAATGGCCCGGTCGAGCGGCTCGGCATCAGGGCTGTCCACCTTGCGGTGCGCCGCGACGACGTCCTCGTGATGGAACTCGTTCCATGCCTCGTCGACCTCCACCGACGTCGACCACTTCGACGCGAGACATATGCAACGGGCGGTCTGCTGCTGTCGGTTGAGACGGCCGGTCAGAATGCGTGTCGCGGAGACACCGTGCCGGGAGAACTCCGCTCCGAGCGTCTCGGACTGGAGTCTGCCGGTGCCGGAGAGCACGTCGTAGTCCTCCGCGCCCACCGACGCCTGACCGTGCCGGACGAAGAGGATCACGGCCACTACGGCGTCCTCACCCTGGATGTATGGAGCCGGGCAAGTCGCACGCCCTCAAGCTGAGTGGGCGCCTCGACGTTCCACTCGCCACAGGAGCACCAGCACCGATAACGATCACCGTCGGGAATGATGGCCTGCCCGTCACAGGAACCGCCGCTGTTCGCCACGCTCGTCAGGAACTCGAGCGGTTTCTCTTCCAAGGCGCTCTCGTAGTCGTCTCCCATCCCTCACTCCTTTTCGGCGTCGACGTCGGCGGCCACGCGAAACACGGGCAGCAGCCAGCCGTCGGTGATGGGATGGAAGTCGACGGTCAGCGCCAACCCGATCCGTACGTCGGCCGGTTCGACCCCGACCACATTGGTGACCAGCCTCGCCCCGGGGGCGTCCGGCATCTCCACGACGGCGGGGACCAGGGTCAGATCCGGCAGCCCGGGATAGCCGTGGACCACGGCGAAGCTGTAGACGGTCGCGCGGCCGGAGAGTTGGGGCCAGTCGACCGCCGTGGACTGGCACTCCGGGCAGAACGGGGTGGGAGGAAGCCGGAAGGTTCCGCAGTCGCCGCACTGCGGTGCCACGAGCCGCCGTTGCTTCGCGGCCTGCCAGAACGGCTCGGTGACGGTGTCCGTCGCGATCCGTACGACGTCCGACGGCAATGCCGTCGCGAGGTTCGCCCCGGTCATCGGTCGCGTCCCAGGATCAGGCCGCTGACCGGCAGGCTGGCCGGACCGCCGGTGCACAGGGCGAACTCGGCGTCGGAGACCTGGTTGATCGCGGTCCCGCGCATCTGCTCGACACCCTCGACGATCTGGGTCATCCCGATGACGTACGCCTCGGAGAGCTGCCCGCCATGAGGGTTCACCGCGATGGTTCCGGGTTTCCGGCGGGGGGAGTAGCGGATCGCGCCGCTCTCGACGAACGGGCCGCCGTCGCCCTTGGCGCAGAAGCCGTAGTCCTCCAGTTGCATGAGAACCATGGGGGTGAAGTGGTCGTAGATCAGGGCCACATCGACGTCCTGGGGCGTGATGCCCGCCTGTTTGTAGAGGCGTCCGGCGATCGGTCTGTGGCCTGACGAGGTGAAGGTCTCGTCGGGCATGCCGTACCAGGAGAAGGCGCGGCCCCAGTCCCGGGTGCCGCCGTGGGCGACGGCGACGACGGGGACGGGGCGTTGGCGCAGGTCGCGGGCGCGGTCGATGGAGGTGGTGATCACGGCGACCGCTCCCTCCGTCTCCAGGCAGAAGTCGTAGACGCAGAGCGGTTCGGCGATCATCCGCCCGCTGAAGTACTCCTCGCGGGTGAGGGGTGTCCGCTGGATCGCCTTCGGGCGGTTGAGGGCGTTCTGCCGGGTGGAGACGGCGATCTCGGCGAACGCGTCCCGGGTGGTGCCGTACTGGTGCATGTGACGGCGGGCCAGCACCGACATCAGATGGCCGGGACCCGCCAGTCCGGAGGGCTGGAGGAAGGAGCTGACCGGGGTCACGGGCTTGGCGGCTATCACTGTGCCGAGGCGTTGCTTCTGCTGTTGCAGGGCCATGACCGTGACGACGACCGAGGCGTCGCCGGCGACGATCGCCGCGCGGGCGAGACCGATCGCGCCCGCCGAGCCGCCGCCGCCGTTCGTGAGCGACGCCGAGAAGCGCACCTCGGGGATGCCCAGAGTCTCCATGAAGTCGACGGACTCCATCTTGTCGCCGTAGCCGGCACCGGCGCCCGAGTAGTAGGCGAACCCGTCGATCTCCCTGACGGAGAGACCGGCGTCGGCGCAGGCGGCGAGGATGGCCTCGCCGGCGAGGTGCGTGATGCTCTTGCCGGCGGACTCGCCGCGCCGGTAGTAGGGCGTGGCGCCGACGCCGACGATCGCGACGTCGCGCAGGCCCGAATCCCGTGGCATCCGGCTCAGACCCCGTTCGTGGGGACCGGGGGCACCTGCGGGAAGAGTTCGAAGAACGCGCCCTGGGTGATCCGCAGCCGGGTCTCGTCCGAGACGCCGTCGAACAACGACTTCAGGGTGTCCTGCGTATGCCCGAACGTGCCTTCCATGTGCGGGTAGTCGGAGCCGAACATGACGTTCCGGTAGCCCATCGACTCGAACGCGGCGACCGCCGTCTCGTCGTGCTGGAAGGAGGCGTACACCTGGGTCATCAGGGTTTCCTTCGGGTCCCGTTCGAGTTTCGGGCGCACCGCCATGTGGTGCTGGCGGTAACCCTCCAGCATGCGGTCGCCCAGGAACGGGATCCAGGTGGCGCCGCCCTCGGAGATCAGCACCTTCAGATCCGGATGCCGGTCGAGGGCACCGGAGGCTACCAGCTTCATCGCGGCGCGCTGGCCGGAGAACGTTGTCTCGGCGTAGTTCATGACCGCGCCGCCGGGGCCGCGGTAGACCAGGCCCGCGCCGCCGGTCGTCATGTCCACCGGGTCGGTGCCGATGTGGAAGGCGAGGACCATCCGCGCACGTTCGGCGGCGTCCCAGAACGGCTCCCAGTCGGTTCGGTGCCAGTCCGGCGCGCTGGGGTGCGGCGTGGTGGGCAGGAACACGGCCCGGAAGCCCTGCTCGGCGGCCCACTCCAGCTCGGCGATCGCGTCCTCCACGACCAGCGTCGACACCTGCGCGGTGACCACATAGCGGTCCGAGACCGCCGCGATCTCCTCCAGCGCCCACTCGTTGCTCGCCCGCATGCACGCCTTGAGCAGCTCCGGCGTCCGGAAGGTCGAGGCCCACATCCCCAGCGACGGGAAGATCACCTCGCCCCAGACGCCTTCCTGGTCCAGGTCGTTCAGCCGCGCCCGGGCATCGCGGATGCCCGGCGCCTTCCGGCTCTCCTCCAGGAACTCCCGGGCCACCGACGTCGGCAGTTTCCGACGGAACGACTGACCGTCGACGTGCACCGTCTCGTACTCCCCGTCCGGGTCCTTCTCGGACTTCGGCGTCAGGTCGGCGAGCCGCCCGGGCAACCGCGACTCCCATAGATCGCTCGGCTCCAGGAAATGGGAGTCGCCCGAGTTGGTCCAGATCTTCGGCATGGTGAAGTCCTCCGGAAGTAGGGAGGGGTGAGGCCTGCGATGCCAGGTCTTCGCATCGAACTGTTCCATCGACAGGGCCCACTGTCCAGGCTTTCTAATACATCTCCATTAGTTTTGGCGTTGCGTGTGCCGCTTCGCATCCACCAACATGAGGACCATGGCAGTGGAGGAGAAGGCCGAGGGCCGCAGACGCCGGCACACCACGGGAGAGGCGACCCGTGAGCTGCTGATGACGACCGCCGAGCGGCTCTTCGCCGTTCGCGGGGTCGAGGGCGTGACCCTGCGGGAGATCCAGATGGAGGCCGGGCAGTCCAACTCGTCTGTCATCACCTACCACTTCGGCTCCAAGGCGGGCCTGGTCCGGGCCCTGATCGCCTTCCGCTACCGGACCATCGACGCGCGCCGGGCCGTCCTGCTGGAGGAAGCCCGTGCCGACGGAGTGGCCGAGGACCCCCTGGCGGCGGTGTGGCTGGTGGTGCGCCCGCTGATCGAGAGCATCGAGGCCGGCGAGATGTTCGTACCGTTCCTGGCGCGGCTGGCGCCCGCGAGCGCGGACGCGGAGTACTGGCCGCGGCAGATCGAGGAGGCCACCGACGTACTCCAGGAACTGGTGCCCGAACTGCTCGGCGTACTGCCTGATCGCGTACGGCGTGGCCGCGAGGTGCAGCTCTACAACAGCGTGCTCAACCTCCTGGGCGACCACGCCCGGAACCGGCACCCGATCAGCGACGCACAGCTCAACAACTACATCGACGGATGGGTGGGCATGCTCACCGCACCGGTCTCGGCGGTGACGTACGACCTCATGGAGGACGAGGCACGGGCGAAGCAGCGACGGGGCTGATCCCGTCAACAGGCGACGCTGCCGCACCTCGACGAGCGGCGGAATCGCCTCGAACTCGGCTGCCGGCAAGGCCCGTTGCCCATCCAACCCGCTCATGGCAGACCGAGGAACCACCGAACCGAGAGCCACGAGCTGACGTTCTGCACGTCCTCAACGCAACGCGGTCCAGCTGCCCGGGAGCGGCGCCCTGGTGGTCGGCACCGGTCGGTCCGGTTGCGGGACAGTCGAGGGCCTGCACCTCGCGGGACGCCAGGTGTACCTGTTCGTGGGTAGCGCGACGCGACACGCTGCGGGGTCACCAAGCGACCGGCAGCTCCCGGACCCCGTGGACCGCGCGCCCTTCGAACGCGTACTTCTCCGCTGCGGAGCCGGTCAGGCGCAGGCCCGGCAGCCGGTGGAACAGCATCGGCAGCGCGATCTGGAGTTCTGCGCGGGCGAGCGACTGGCCGAGGCAGTGGTGCGGTCCGTGGCCGAAGGCCAGGTGCTGGCCGGCGTCCCGGGTGAGGTCGAGGGTGTCCGGGTCGGCGAAGACCGCGGGGTCCCGGTTGGCGGCCTGCAGGGCGACGACCACGCCCTCGCCCGCCCGGACGGTGACGCCGCCGATCTCGACGTCCTGGGTGGCGATGCGGCGCAGGCCGATGTGGACGACGGTCAGGTAGCGCAGGAGTTCCTCCACCGCGCCCGGCACGAGATCCTCGTCGGCGCGCAGTGCGGCCAGTTGCTCGGGATGGCGCAGCAGCGCGACGACGCCGAGGGAGAGCATGCTCGCGGTCGTCTCGTGCCCGGCGATGAGTATCTGGACGAGCAGGCCGGCGGCCTCCGCCGGGGTGGCCTCGCCGGTGGCGACCCGTTCGGTGGCGAGTTTGCTCATCAGGTCGTCGCCTGGTTCGCGTGACTTGGCGGCCAGTAGTTCCTGCAGGTAGCCGAAGAGCGCCGCCCAGCCGGCCCGCATCGCCTCCGGTCCGGCCGAGACCGTGGCGAAGGCCGCGGCCTGCCGGTGGATGAACTCCCGGTCCGCGTACGGCACTCCGAGCAGTTCACAGATGACCAGAAGGGGCAGCGGCAGGGTGAAGTGCTCGACCAGGTCGGCGGGTTGCTGCTGTTTGACGAGGCCGTCGAGGAGTTCCTCGGTGATGTGCCGGATGGCCGGTCGCAGTTGCTCCACCTGCCGGAAGCTGAACTCGGGGATGAGCATGCGGCGCAGCCGGGTGTGGTCGGGCGGGTCCATCGCGAACAGTTGGCCGGGGGTGCGCGGAGGTGTCGTCGGCTGGAGCCCGGGGAAGCCCGGCCGGACGTTCTCCGAGCTGAACCGTGGGTCGCTGAGGACGGCTCGGGCGTCCTCCTGCCGGGTCACGAGCCAGGGATGGTTGTCGCCCCACAGACTGATCCTGGTCAGGGGCCGTTCTTGGACCCACTGCCCGTACTCGGCGGCGGGGTCGAGAAG
>NZ_JBXVPZ010000179.1:0-18467 GCF_057961495.1 Streptomyces sp. P5F9
GGGCGGGGTGGTCGCGTCCTGGTGAAGTGACCGTCTCCCTGTGGAGTGGCCGCCTCTTGGTGGAGCAGCGGACTCCCCGTGAGCGACTGCCAGAGGGCGGCGCTGTGATCAAACGTTGTCGGCGTTGCCAGGGTGGATCGGTGCCACGTGAAGGTCGTCGGTACGGGCGCGGCGCGGTGCCACGTGCGAGCCCGCTCCGACCGGGACCAGCACCGCCCGCCGACCGGCACCAGCCGGGATCGCGGCCCACACAGCCACCCCGCCCCCGCTCACGCCGCGTACAACCGACACGCGACACCCCCCGCGATCAACTGCGGCTCCTCCCGGTCACAACCGTCGAAGGCCTGCGGGCAGCGCGGGTGGAAACGGCAGCCGCTCGGCGGGTCGGCGGGGTCAGGGACATCGCCGGGGAGTTCGGCGGGCAGCACGCCCGCCCCGTCCGGCTTCGGAACGGCGGCCAGGAGTGCCCGGGTGTACGGGTGGCGCGGGTCCGCCCAGACCTCGGCGGTGGGGCCGGTCTCCACGATCCGGCCGAGGTACATCACGGCGATCCGGTCCGCGATCAGCCGTACGACGGACAGGTCGTGGCTGATGAACAGCAGCCCGGCGCCCGACTCGACGGCCAACGACCGCATCAGCGTGGCGACTTGGAGCTGCGCGGAGGCGTCGAGCGCGGAGATCGGTTCGTCGCCGACCAGCAACCGGGGTCGGGCGGCGAGGGCGCGGGCGATGGCGATGCGCTGGCGTTGGCCGCCGGAGAACTCCTGGGGGTAGCGCTCGGCGGCGCTCGCCGGCAGGCCGACCCGGGTCAACAGGTCCTCCGGGGTGGCGAGTTCGGCCGCGGCCTCGCCCCGCCCGGCCGCCGTACGGATGCCGTCGGCGATCTGCGAGCCCACTCGGCGCCGGGGGTTGAGGGAGCCGTACGGATCCTGGAAGACCATCTGGACGCCGGTCAGGGCCAGTTCGCGGCGGCGCACTCGCAACGGCCGTACCGGTGTGCCGTCGTAAGTGATCCGGCCTTCCGCGGGTGCGGTGAGGCCGCAGACCGCGCGGGCCAGCGTCGACTTGCCGCAGCCCGACTCGCCTACCAGGCCCACGACTTCACCGGCCCGCACCTGGAGGCTGACCCCGGCGACGGCTCGGGTGGGGGCTGCGCCCGGCCGGTGGTACTGGACCACGAGGTCGTCGACCGAGAGGAGAGGGGTCGTCGGGTCGGGGGTCATACGGTGCTCCTTCCGGGGAGCGCGTCCAGGAGCTGACGGGTGTACTCGTGCTGCGGCTCGGTGAGGACCCGGCCCCGCGGGCCCGTCTCGACGACCAGGCCGTGGCGCATCACGCTCACCTCGTCGGCGATCGCGGACATCACACCCAGGTCGTGGGTGACCAGCAGGACGGCGAGGCCGAGGTCGTCGCAGAGACCGCGCAGCAGCCGCAACACACCTGCCTGCACGGTCACATCGAGCGCGGTCGTGGGCTCGTCGGCGATCAGGACCTTCGGTTCGCAGGCCAGGGCGATCGCGATGGCGATGCGCTGACGCATGCCGCCGGAGAACTGGTGCGGGTAACGGCCCAGCGCCTCACGGGGGTTGGGGATACGGACCTGTGTCAGCAGGCCGGCGGCGCGCTCCTTCGCCGCCTTGCGGTTCAGCTTCAGGTGGTGGCGCAGGTGGTCGGTGAGCTGGTGGCCGATGCTGAGCATGGGGTGCAGGCTGGTGGACGGGTCCTGGAACACCATGCTCACCGACTGCCCACGCAGCGCGGCCAGTTGGCGGACCGGCAGGGTCAGCAGGTCGGTTCCCTCGAACTCGATCCGCCCACCGGGGTGCGCGCCCGGCGGCAGCAGGCCGAGCACGGCAAGGCCGGTCATGGTCTTGCCCGAACCGCTCTCCCCGGCGAGCCCATGGATACGGCCGGGTTGGAGCGCCAGATCGACGCCGCCGAGGATGCGGGCGCCGCCCAGGTCGAGGGTGAGGCCACTGATCCTCAGTACGTCCACGGAGTCGCCGCCGGTCATGCCACACGCTCCTTCTCCGCACCGATCGTGCGAGCGGTACCCGGGTCGAGGGCGTCCCGGAGTGTGTCGCCGAGGAAGTTGAAGGCGAGGACGACGGTGAGGATCGCCAGGCCCGGGAAGACCCCGATCCACCACTTGTCGAACTGCTGGGTGCCGTCCGCCACCATCGCTCCCCACTCCGCGGTCGGCGGTTTCGCGCCGAGCCCGAGGAAGGACAGCCCGGACAGCAGCAGCGTCGCGGTGCCGATGTCGAGGGTTGCCAGCACCAGGAGCGGGCCGAGCACGTTGGGCAGGATGTCGACGCGCAGCGACCGCCAGGCGGAGAAGCCCAACAGCCGTCCGCTGAGCACGAATTCACGGTTCCGAAGGCCCATGACCAGACCCCGGGTGACGCGTGCGTACGACGGCCAGGACACGACCAGGACGGCCAGGACCGCGTTCTGCAGGCTGGCGCCGAGCGCGGCGGCGACCACCATCGCCAGGATGACGGTGGGGAACGCGAACACGAGGTCCGCGATCCGCATCACGGTCTCGTCCACCCACCGCCCGAAGAACCCGGCGCAGGCCCCGAGCACCCCACCGACCAGCAGCGACATGGCCACCAGCAGGAGCGCGAGCGGGATGGAGACCCGGGCGCCGTACAGCACGCGGCTCAGCACGTCCCGGCCCAGTTCGTCCGTGCCGAACCAGTGTCCGGCGCCGGGGGCGGCCAGCCGGGGCAGGTTCTGCGCGAGGGGGTCGTGCGGGGCGAGCAGCGGGGCGGCGACCACGATCAGCAGCCAGAACACCGCGACCAGGCCGCCCGTCACCGCGAGCGGGCGACGCCAGGCGGCCGGCAGCCGTCGTAGGAGACCGCGTTTCTCCACGCCCTCAGGGCTCCGCTCAGGACTGTGTTTCACTGGACCCTCACCCTCGGGTCGATCACGCCGTACAGGACGTCCACGGCGAGGTTGACGGTCAGGTACACCAGGCCTACGACCAGGCCGACGCCCATCACGGCGGGGAGGTCGAGGGTGGTCGCGCTGCGGTAGGCGTAGGCGCCGAGGCCCGGCCAGGCGAAGATCGACTCGACCAGGACGGTGCCGGAGAGGAGGGCGCCGAAGGCCAGTCCGGCGACCGTGATGACGGGGACGAGGGCCGCGCGGAGGATGTACTGGAAGAGGACCGTGCGGGCGGGGAGGCCTTTGGCGCGGGCGGCACGGACGTAGTCCTGGTTGAGGACCTCCAGTACGGCGGAGCGGGTGAAGCGGGTCAGCAGGCCGACGGTGTAGGCCGTCAACACCAGTGCGGGCAGGGCGAGATGGCTCACCGCGCTCCAGAACACCGGCCACTGTCCGGCGAGTGCCGCGTCGACCGTGTAGAGGCCGGTGACGTGCGGGGGCGCGGTCATGCCGGGGTCGAGGCGGCCGCTGCCCGGGGCCCAGCCCAGGCGGTAGAAGAAGACGTAGAAGGCGAGCAGGGCCAGCCAGAAGGTCGGTACCGAGACGCCCAACAGGCTGACGACGCGCAGGAGTTGGTCGGCGAGACGGTCGCGGCGCAGTGCCGCGACGACGCCGAACGCCACGCCCAGGATCAGAGAGACGACGATCGCCGCCCCGGCGAGTTCGAGGGTCGCGGGGACGGCCGTCGACAGGTCGGTGAGGACGGACTGGTGGCTCTGCTGGGACTCGCCGAGGTCACCGTGGAGGAGGTTGCCGAGGTAGGTGACGTACTGGACCGGCAGTGGCTTGTCGAGGCCGTAGTGGTGGCGGAACTGGGCGACGATCGCCGGGTCGCCGATCGCCCGCTGGCCGAGGTTGGCCGCGGCGGGGTCGCCCGGGACCAGATTGGTGAGGACGAACGTCACCAGGGTCACGCCGAGGGCGAGCAGGACGGCGGTGACGGTACGGCGGAGGAGGAAACGGGCGAGGGGGTGGCGGGACAGGAGACCGCCCCCCTTGCGCCCGCCGCCCACTCCCTTACTTGGTGCCCAGCGCGGCGACATCGATCGTCCATACGGGGTTGTAGGCCACGCCGGTCACGGACGCGGCGGAGACGGTGTTGCGGCTCGGCTGCATCAGGGGGATGAAGGGGCCGGAGGCGTTCATGCGGGTCTGGATCTGCTCGTACAGGGTCTTGCGGGTGTCGTCGCCGATCGTCGTCGCCGCCTTGTCGCCGAGTGCGGTGAGGGTGGGGTCGGCGCCGGCCTTCCAGCCCGCGCGGAGGCCGACGAGGTCGCCGGGGAGGAAGGTCAGGTAGTCGCTGGGGTCCGGATAGTCGGGGCCCCAGTACCAGAGGCCCAACTGCTCTTTTCCGTTGCGGTAGTTGTCGAGTTCCGTGGTGGTCGGCGCGGGAGCGAGCGTGACGGTGATGCCGACCTCCTTCAGCTGGGCCTGGACCCGTTCGGCGAGGGTCTGCAGGGACAGCCCGTCGACGGTCAGGTCGCTGGCGTAGCCGAGGGTCACGGACGGCTTGGCGATACCGCTCGCCTTGAGCGCCGCCTTCGCCCCGGCGAGGTCGCGGCCCGCGGCGTCGGAGGCGGGCAGCGCGCCGAGGAAGGTCGACGGGATGATCCCGGCGGGCTGGACGGAGCCGGCGCCGGCGAGCGAGAGCAGGCTCTTGTAGTCGATGCCCTTGCGCACCGCCTCGGCGAACTTCGCGTTGGCCGTCGTCGTGCTGACCTTGGTGTTCTGGTTGAGCAGCAGGAAGATCACGTCCGAGGACGCGCCGCTGTCCACCTTGAGTCCGCCGCCGAGCCCGCTGACCTGGTCGGAGGTGAGGTCGAGGGCGATCTGGCTGTCACCGCGCTGGACGTTCAGCTTCTGGGTGGGGGCCTGGACGTTGCGCAGCACGATCTTGTCGTAGGTCGGCTTGTCGGAGCCCGTGTACTTGGGGTTCTTGGTCAGGACGACCTGGGTGTTCGTGTTGAACGAGGTGAGGGTGTACGGGCCGGAGCCGGCCGACGCGGTGTTGAGGTACTTCTCCGCCGCGTCCGTCGCGGTCGCCGAGCCACCGTGGGCCTGGACCGTCTTCGCGCTGAGGATGCCGAGCGCGGGGTTGGGGAGGATGAAGGGCAGCGCCGGGTTCGCCTTCTTCGACACCAGGGTGACGGTGGCGGCGTCGGTCTTGGTGACCGTGACGCCGTCGAGCAGGAACGACGGGTTGCCCTTGAGCGCGATCACCCGGTTCAGCGAGAAGACGACGTCGTCGGCGGTGACCGCGCTGCCGTCCGCGAACTTCGCGCCGGTCCGCAGGTGCAGGGTGAGCGTCTTGCCGTCCGCGGACTGCTCGTACGACGAAGCCAGCCCCGGCACCGGCTTGGTGACGTCGGAGCCCTTGAAGGACAGCAGGGTCTCGTACAGCGCCTTGTCCACGATCTGCCCGGTCGGCTCGAACTCGCGGCCCGGGTCGGCGGTCTTCAGGTTGAACGACGTGTCGACGACCAGGGTCTTGCCGGCCGAGGAACCGGTGGCGCCCGTACCGCCGGAGCAGGCGCTCAGGGCGAGCGCCGCGACCGCGACGAGAGGGAGTGCCACCGGGTACGACCCGGCACTGAGTCTGGGCATGCGTGCCTCCGTGAGCAGGACAGAGCGGGGCGGAGCGGAAGAAGGCCGTGCGGGACCGGGTGTGCGGGCGGATACCGGGAGGGGACCTGGACGATTCGCCGTTAGGGTTGGCTGAAAGTAACCAGGACTCTCGGCGGACGGGACCAGCGCGAGACGTAATGCAACGGAGAGGCGCGAACATGGAAGATCTGTCGACCCCGGAGACCCCGGGCTCGCGCCGCTCTGGACGGATCGGCATCGGTCTTGCCCTGGATTCGGTGCATTTCAAGATCCTCGAAGTGCTGCGTACACAGGGCCGCATCTCCGTCGCCGCCCTGGCGGAACGCGTCGGCGTGTCCCGCGCGAACGCCTACGCCCGCCTCGAAGCCCTCCGCGCCGACGGCGTGATCAACGGATTCAGCGCCCGCGTCGACCACAACCGGGTCGGGCTGGAGATCTGCGCCCTGATCTTCGTCACGGTCCGCCAGGAGCTGTGGAACCAGTTCCGTACCGCGCTCGCCCAGATGCCCGAGGTGGAGTACTGCGCCGTCACCACCGGCCAGCACGACGCCATGATCCAGATCCGGGTGGCCGACGTCACCGCCGTCCACCGCCTGGTCACCGACCGCCTCTCCACCATCCCCGCGGTCCGCGCGACCGAGACCGTGATCATCCTCGACGAGGTGCTCCGCCGCCCGTACGTCCTGCCGACCACGCCCCGCTCCACCGAGTCGGCGACCGGCAACCCTCAAGACGCCCCCGGAACAAGCCAGTTCGGGATGACCCGGTTCATCCGCGCGGCCGAGGGACGGGCCGATCTGCAGCGGGCTTCCGAGCCGGAGGACTGACGGCGGCCGTGCGCCGATTCCCGCGCGGCAGGCGGGCGGCGTGGTGTGAGCGGGTGGGCGCGACCAGCCAGGTCGAGCTGGGTCATGGTGCGGTTGAGACGGATCTTGCCGGTGGCGTGGCCGATGAAGAGGCGGTCGGCGATCTCCGGGTTGTCGGCGAGTCGACGACAAGCGGACGACGTGGACGTCGCCACGGACTCGTACACCTCGCAGGAGCCGTTCACCGGTTCCGAGGACACCCTGAACACGACCGGCCTGGGCGTACAGCCGCGGGCTCGGCTGAGCACCCTCACCAAGGCCTCCTCGCCCGCCCTTCCGCGTGCGGGCGAGGAGGCCGCGCCGCGTCGGGCCGGGGGCATTGTCAGTGGTGGGAGGCAGGATGAGAGTCATGACAACTCCTCCAGCTGTGATCGTGGATGCCGCCGCCTACGCGCAGGCAGTCGAGGACGCGGTGAAGGCGTCGGCCGCCTATTACGCCGGCGGCACCTCCGCCCTGGACGACGACTCCTACGACCGGCTGGTGCGCGGCATCGCCGCGTGGGAGGCCGAGAATCCCGACCAGGTGCTGCCCGATTCCCCCAGCGGGAAGGTGGCCGGCGGCGCGGTCGAGGGCGATGTCCCGCACACGGTCGCGATGCTGAGCCTGGACAACGTGTTCTCCGCGGAGGAGTTCACCACCTGGACGGCGTCGCTGGCCCGAAGAATCGACCACGAGGTCACGCGGTTCAGCGTGGAGCCGAAGCTGGACGGCCTGGCGATCGCGGCCCGCTACACGCGCGGCAGACTCACCCGGCTCATCACCCGCGGCGACGGCACGGCCGGGGAGGACGTCTCCCACGCGATCGGCACCATCGAGGGTCTGCCGCAGGAGCTGGCCGAGCCGGTCACCGTCGAGGTGCGCGGCGAAGTCCTCATGACCACCGCCCAGTTCGAGCACGGCAACGAGGTCCGCACGGCGCACGGCGGCCAGCCCTTCGCCAACCCGCGCGGCGCCTCCGCGGGCACCCTGCGCGCCAAGGAGCGCGCCTACACGGTCCCGATGACGTTCTTCGGCTACGGCTTGCTGCCCCTCGCGGACACCGAGGCCGACCTCGCGGCACGGCTGCCCGGGCTCGCGCACAGCGAGCTGATGACCCAGGCCGCGGCCTACGGGGTCAACACCACGGCCACCACCGACGTGCCCGGTATCACCGCCGACACGGTCGAGGAGGTGCTGGCCCGGGTCCAGGAGATCGCCGCGCTGCGGGCCCAACTGCCGTTCGGGATCGACGGGATCGTCATCAAGGCCGACCTCGCCGTCGACCAGCAGGCCGCCGGGTCGGGCACGCGAGCCCCGCGCTGGGCGATCGCCTACAAGCTGCCCGCCGTGGAGAAGATCACCCGGCTCCTGGAGGTGGAGTGGAACGTGGGCCGCACCGGCATCATCGCCCCCCGCGCGGTCCTGGAACCGGTCGAGATCGACGGCGCCACCATCACCTACGCCACGCTCCACAACCCGGGCGACATCACCCGCCGCGATCTGCGCCTGGGAGACCACGTCATGGTGCACCGCGCCGGTGACGTGATCCCCCGCATCGAGGCCCCGGTCGCGCATCTGCGCACCGGCGAGGAACAGCCCATTGCGTTCCCCGAGATGTGCCCGCGCTGCGGTTCCGGCATCGACACCAGCGAACTGCGCTGGCGCTGCGAACAGGGCCGCAACTGCCATCTGGTCGCCGCCCTCTCCTACGCCACGGGCCGCGACCAGCTCGACATCGAGGGGCTGGGCCACACCCGCGTCGTCCAGCTCGTCGACGCCGGTCTGGTCGCCGATCTGGCCGACCTGTTCGCCCTGACGCGCGAGCAGCTCCTGGGCCTGGAGCGGATGGGCGAGACCAGCACCGACAACCTCCTCGCCGCGATCACCACGGCCAAAGGGCAGCCGCTGTCCCGGGTGTTGTGCGCGCTAGGGGTGCGCGGCACCGGCCGCTCCATGTCCCGCCGTATCGCGCGCTACTTCGCGACCATGGACGAGATCCGCGCCGCCGACGCGGAAGCGATGCAGCGGGTCGACGGCATCGGCACCGAGAAGGCTCCCTCGATCGTCGCCGAGCTGGCCGAACTCGCCCCGCTCATCGACAAACTGGTCGCCGCCGGCGTCAACATGACCGAGCCGGGCGCGACCCCGCCCGCGCCCACGACGGAGGACACGGCTGGCGACGGCGGCGAAGGCGCCACGGCCGACGACGGGCCGCTGGCCGGGATGACGGTGGTCGTCACCGGCACGATGACCGGCCCCCTGGAGAAGCTCAGCCGCAACCAGATGAACGAACTCGTCGAGCGCGCCGGCGGCCGTTCCTCCTCCAGCGTCTCCAAGAAGACCACCCTGGTCGTGGCCGGCGAGAACGCGGGATCGAAGCGAGCCAAGGCCGAGACGCTCGGCATCCGCCTCGCCACACCGGACGAGTTCGCGACCCTGATCGCCGACTACCTCAACTGAAGCCTGCCGCATGGAGTGTTCCGCAGCTCACAGTCCCCGACGGGACATGCGCGGAACAACTGGGCCGGGTCGCCCGTTCATCTACATGTGGCTGCGGAGGGGACAGTGTCCCCGGGCCTCACCTATAGCCCATGGGGACGATCGTTCGGCTGAAGCCCCATGGAGCCCCTCGCCGAGAGGCGACCGCCCTCCGCACGCCATCACGTACGGCCCCGGCTGGTCTCCCCCGTCCAGCCGGGGCCTCTTTCACTCCGAGGAGCGACCTCGCGCACCCCGCGAGCGGGGCAGAATGGGCGCCACACAGCCGCTGCGGATGGGGAGTTCATGGACACGCGTACGTTCGACGCGCTGACGGAGTCGATGAAGAGCGCGTACGTCGCGGGTCTCAGCGAAGGCGCTGTGCCCCGCCCGGTCATCATGCCGCTGGTGCGTGGCGAGTTGGTCGGCCTGATCTGGCTGCGCCCGGTCAAGTCCGGCGAGGACGCGCTCACGGCGATCGCGTCGCTGTCGAACATCGCCGCGGCGGCGAACGCCGACGAGATCGTGCTCGCCTGGGAGACCCAGGACGTGGCCACCACCTGCGAACTCTCCGCCGACGGCCCGTCCCCGTGCCTCAACATGGTGCACGCCACGAAGGACGGCCACACTCTTCACCAGTTCCCGTACACCGAGGACCCGTCCTCCGCCGAACCGCAATGGCAGCCGGCCCCGACTCCCCAGCCCGACGCCAAACTGCTGCCGCCCGTCCAGGCAGCTGTCGACTACGCCTTCACCCCTCTCGAACTGGACCATCCGTCCCCGTTCGGCGTCACGGTCGTCCTGATGGAAGAGGACGGCTACACCTTGCGCCTGACCGAGGCGTTCACCTTCTGAGCCACGCACCACCCGCGACTCCGACGCTCGTCCGATCGCTAATTGCCGTGACAGAAACGACACACTTCACGGAACAGCGGCTCCCCGTGCCCGCCCCGGGCCTACGCTGTGCCCGTGACCAGTGTTGACGTCGCCCCCGGACCCACCGCCGAGAGCGGACCCGAGCCGCGCACCCAGTCCCTGATGCTGACCTTCTTCGGCGCTCATGTGCTGGGGCGGCCCGTCGCCGTGTCGTCGGGCAGCGTGATCGCCGCTCTCGGGAGGGTGGGGAGTACCGAGGAGGCGGTGCGGACCACCCTGAACCGGATGGTCAAGCGCGATCTGCTGGAGCGTCGCCGCCAGGGCCGGAAGACGTACTTCGCACTGACACCGCACGCCGTGCAGGTGCTGACCGACGGCAGGGACCGCATCTGGCAGACCGGCGCGGTGAACCGGGACTGGGACGGCCGTTGGACGATGGTGGGCTTCTCGCTGCCCGAGGCGTGGAGCCGCGAGCGGCACGATCTGCGCTCCCGTCTGATCTGGGCGGGCTTCGGCCCGCTGCAGAACGGCCTGTGGGTGGCCCCGGCGCCCGTCGACGTCCGCGAGATGGTGGCGGGGCTCGGCCTGGAGCCGTATCTGCGAGTGTTCCGGGCCGAGGTGGAGTCGCCGACCGACGTCCGCGAGGTGCTGGAGCAGGCCTTCGACGTGCCGGCCATCGGCGCCCGGTACCGCGCGTTCCTGGACCGCTGGGACCGCACCGACCCCCTGCCCGCGGCAACCTCCGGCGACGACCTCGCGGGTCAACTCCTGCTGCACACCGACTGGTTGGATCTCGTACGACGGGACCCGCATCTGCCCGCCGAGCACCTGCCCGGAGACTGGCCCGCCGCGCAGGCGGAGACCGTCTTCCGCGGTCTGGCCGGCCGCTGGGAGCGCCCGGCGGCGCGAGCGGCCTCCCGGCTGCTCGACACCATGCCCCTGGACTGATCCGCACACCCGGACCCGATTGCGTCCGCACCCGGCCCCCGTGCGCCCACACGCGGATCCACCTGCCTCATTATTGGTCACTCTATTGACGGCCATGAAAAAAGAGCCCTACATTCGCACCGCTCTTCCGTTCGTTCTACCGCCTCGCCCGCTCCACCTCGCACGTCCAGCACGCTCCCCCCTCGGTCCCTCTGACTCGCGGAGCCGCCGTCATGCCCCGACCCCGTTTCTCGACCCTCGCCGCCGCCTGTGCGACCGCCCTCGCGACCGCCCTGATCGGTCCGGCGAGCGGCGCCCACGCCGCGACCTCCGGCCACTACTCCGGCACGCTGAGCGACGGCGCCACCTGGATCGCGGACACGCCCGAGCAGTGGAACGGCACCCTGCTGCTGTTCAGCCACGGCTTCGGACCGACCACCGCCGCCGACGCGCCCTCGCCCGCCGTGCGCCAGGCCCTGCTGAACGCCGGTTACGCCCTCGCCGGGTCCTCCTACGACCCCAACGGCTCGATGTGGGCGCTCAGTTCGGCCGAGCGGGATCAGTTCGCCGCGCTCACCGCGTTCCGCCAACAGATCGGCACACCGACCCGGGTCATCTCGGTGGGCCAGTCGATGGGCGGACTCGTCAACGCCCAGATCGCCCGGGACGGCGCGGGCCGCGTCGACGGTGCGCTCGGCCTGTGCGGTCTGGTGGCGGGCGGTGTCGATCTGGACAACTACCAGCTGGACGCCGAATACACCCTGGCCACGTTCTTCGACCCCGCCGACGCCGATGCCCTGGTGGACCTCGACAGCCAGGCCGACGGTGCCGCCCTCGCCGCCCGGCTCACTACGGCTGTGGAGACTGCGCAGCAGACCCCGGCGGGCCGGGCCCGGATCGCCCTCGCCGCCGCCTATCTCAATCTGGCCGACTGGGCTCCCGGCCAACCGCCGCCCGCGCACGGCGACTTCGCGGGCCAGGAGCAGCAGCAGTACGCATGGCTGGCTCAGGGGCTTCTCTCGTTCATCGTCCCGGCGCGCTGGTCCGTGGAGCAGTCCGCCGGCGGCAACACGTCGTGGAACAAGGGCGTCGACTACGCCGGGCTGTTGCGCAAGTCGGCCCACGTCAAGCAGGTCGAGGCGCTCTACCGCGACGCCGGGCTCGACCTCCGCACCGACCTGAACCGGCTCACCCGCGGCGCGGACATCACCGCCGACCCGGCCGCGGTGGCCCGTCTGAAGCGGACCTCAACCGCCGGACAGGGACTGGCCGTCCCGCTGCTGGACATCCACACCACCGCCGACCAACTGGTGCCCGTGGAGCAGGAATCGGCGTTCGCCGGGCGGGTGCGCGCGGCCGGAGACTCCCATCTCCTGCGACAGGCCTACGTGTCCCGCCAGAGCCACTGCAACTTCACCACCGCCGAAGTGGTCGCCGGTCTGCACGCCGTGGAACACCGGCTGGACACCCGGCACTGGGACGACGCCACCACGGCCGCCCAACTCCAGCGCAGCGCCGAGGACTTGGGTCTCGACGGCGCCGCCTTCACCGACTACCGGCCGAGCCGTCTGACCGGTACCCGCTGATCCCGAAGCGGTTTCTCTCCGACTCCCTTCCCAGCTCTCCCCGGTCCTCTCCGCAGCTCTCCCCGTCCCTCTCCCCGTCCCCAGCTCGCGCGCCCCAGGAGCCTCCGTGTCAATGACGACCGAACCCTCCACCAGGACCGCCACCGGTCCCGGCCTGACCACCGGCACCCTGGTCGCCGGTCTCCTCGCCGTCTGCCTCGCCCAGATCGGCCTGGCCATACCGGCCACGCTCAACGGGCTGTTCCAGTCCGACCTTCATCCGGTCGGCTCCCAACTCACGTGGATCTCCGACGCGTTCCTGCTCCCGGTCGCCGTACTGGAGCTGACCTTCGGCCTGTTGGGCGACCTCTTCGGCCGCAAGCGGCTACTCGTCGGCGGCGCCGCTCTGCTGGCGGTCGGCGAGCTGACCAGTGCCACCGCCTCCGGCGTCCACCAACTGTGGGCAGGGCAGGCCCTGGCGGGCCTCGGCGCCGCCGCCCTCTTCCCGACCTCGCTGGCGATCCTTGCCGCCGGCACCACCTCGCCCGCACAACGCGCCCGGGTCATCGCCATGTGGGCGGCCCTGCTCTCCACCGGCGGATTCCTCGCCCCGCTCCTCGGCGGCGTCACCGCCACCTACGGCTCGTGGCGCTGGTCGTTCATCGTGGTCACCGCCATCGCCGCGGCGAGCGCCGCCATCAGCGCCCTGTTCGTCGTCAACTCCAGTGCCCCCGAGGGCCGTTCACTCGACATAGCGGGCCAGGTGACCATCGGTCTGGGCCTGTTCGCCCTCCTCTACGCCATCATCCAGGGCCCGACGGACGGCTGGGCCTCGCCCTCGATCGTCATCGCCTTCGTCCTGGCGGCCGTGTTCCTCGCCGGCTTCGTGCTGGCCGAGAAGCGCGCCAAGTCCCCGCTCCTGCGCCTGGATCTGTTCGGCAACCGTGCCTTCGCGGTCGCCTCGGTCGTGGCCGTGGTGGGCATGTTCGCCTTCCTGGGCACCGCCTACTCCGTCAGCATCCGGCTCGGCCCGGTGCAGGACCAGGCCCCGATGCGGACAGGCCTGGCGTTCGTCCTGCTCAACGGCATCACGCTGGCGATGCTGCCCCTGACGGAACGGCTGCTGCGCACGGTCGCACCCGGGCTGCTCCTGGGCTCCGGGCTGCTGTTGATCGCGGCGGGCGACTACCTGGCGGCCACGCTGCCGATCACCGACACCGCCTTCACCTCGCTGATCGTGCCGCTCGGTCTGGTCGGCCTCGGCTTCTCGGTCACCGTCACCTCGATCACCGCGACAGCCGTCAACACCGTGCCGACCCACCTGGCCGGCATGGCGAGCGCCACCACCAACCTGCTCCGGGACTTCGGCTTCACCCTCGGCCCGGCCGTCATCGGCGCCGTCGCCCTGAGCCGCGCGGCCAGCAGTTTCTCCGGCTCCCTGCACGACTCCGCGCTGCCGCAGGCACTGAAGGGCGCGGGCACGGCCGTACTCGAAGAAGGCGGACCACTCGCGGTGAACGGTGCCTCGGCAGCATCGCCGAAGCTGGCCGACCTGCATCCGCTCGCCCTGGACGCCCTCGGCCACGGCTACTCGATCGGCTTCGTGGTCTGCGGTACGGCCGCGTTGTGCTCCGCGGTGCTGGCCCTCGTCACGCTGCGCGGCCGGGCCACCCCAGACGGCGACGCGGCCTCACACGTCGATACCGCTTCACGTGACGCTTCCGCGCAGCCGGAGTAGTCCCGAAAGAGCGAACTCCCCATGGGTCAGCGGCTCTTGCGGACCCTCGCCGCCGCGCGGGCTTCCGCGGCCTTGCGGGCCTCGGCGGTCTTCCGGGTCTCCTTGCCCGCCCGGCCCGGGCGGGTGCCCATGCCGCGGAAGGGGGCGTTGCCGCCGCTGGCCTTCGTCTCGGTCGGCGGGCGCTTGGCGCCGGTGATGGCGGTCAGCCTCTCCTCGCCGGAGCGGACCTGGGTGACGGTCGGGCGGATACCGGCGTCGGACATCATCCGGTTCACGTCGCGCCGCTGGTTGGGGGTGACCAGGGTGACCACGCTTCCGGACTCGCCGGCACGCGCCGTACGCCCGCTGCGGTGCAGGTAGTCCTTGGCGTCGGCCGGCGGGTCGACGTTGACGACGAGGTCGAGGGCGTCGATGTGGATGCCCCGCGCGGCGACGTTGGTGGCCACCAGCACGGTGATCTCGCCGTCCTTGAACTGGCCGAGCGTGTGCGTGCGTTGGGGCTGCGACTTACCGCTGTGCAGCGCCGACGCGCGTACGCCGCTGGCCCGCAGGTGGCGGGTGAACTGGTCGACACCGGCCTTGGTGTCCAGGAACATCAGCACCCGGCCGTCCCGGGCGGCGATCTCGGTCGCCGTCGCGTATTTGTCGGCGGCGTGGATGTTCAGCACGTGGTGTTCCATCGTCGTGACCGAGCCCGACGCCCGGTCGACCGACGCGTGCACCGGGTCGTGAAGGTGGTCCTTGACCAGCTGGTCGACGTCACGGTCGAGCGTGGCCGAGAACAGCAGCCGCTGCCCGTCGGACGGAATCTGCGCCAGGAGGTCCGAGACCTGCGGCAGGAACCCCAGGTCGCACATCTGGTCCGCCTCGTCCAGCACGGTGATCCGCACGTGGTTCAGGAGGCAGTCCCGGCGCGACACCAGGTCGGTGAGCCGCCCCGGCGTCGCGACGACCACCTCGACACCGGCCCGCAGCAGCGCCTGCTGCCGGTTGATCGACAGCCCGCCGACCACCGTCGCCAGCCGCACCCCCATCGTCCGTGCGTACGGCTCCAGCGCGTCGCCGACCTGCTGCGCGAGCTCCCGGGTCGGCACCAGGACCACGGCGAGCGGCCGCTTCGACTCCGCCCGCCGGCCCGCGAGCCGTACGAGCAGCGCGAGACCGAAGGCCAGCGTCTTGCCGGAACCGGTCCGCGCCCGGCCGAGCACATCGCGCCCGGCCAGCGCGTCGGGCAGCGTCGCCGCCTGGATCGGGAACGGCTCCGTCACCCCGAGGCCGGTCATCGTCCCGACCAGCTCGGGCGGCAGTCCGAGCGCGCCGAAGGAAGCGGCCGGCGACTTCGCGTTCATGGGGAACCTTCCTCAGTCCTGTGCCCGCAACGGCACCGGGGCCCGTACCCCTCGGTACGGGCCCCGGTGGCGTCGAAGCGTGCCTCCATTTTACCAGCGCGCCTCCGGCACGCCCGCCGCCGCGAGGCATGTGCGGGATCGCGGCCGGTGACCGCCTGCCCGCCAGTAGGCTGTGACAGCTGCGCCACCCCACCAACACCCCTTCCCTCAAAGGGACATGGCCTGCAGCAGTCGAGTCGTTCCACTGCGTGAGGATGAAGCAACAGGTGCTGATAGCGGGCCGGTACCGGCTGAACACCACCATCGGACGCGGCGCGATGGGCGAGGTCTGGCAGGCGTACGACGAGATGGGCGGCCGTCCGGTGGCCGTCAAGCTCCTGCACTCCCAGAACTCCGAGCCCACCGCCACCGCCCGCTTCCGCCTGGAGGCCCAGACCGCGGGCCGGCTCAGCCACCCCCATGTGGTCGGCGTCCTCGACTTCGGCGAGCAGGAGGGTCGTCTGTACCTGGTGATGGAGCTCGTCGAGGGAGACAGCCTCTCCCACGTGCTCGCCCAGGCGGGCTCGCTGCCGGCCGAGCACGTGGCCCACATCGCCGCCCAGTCGGCCGCCGGGCTCAGCGCGGCACACGACCAGGGCATCGTCCACCGCGACATCAAGCCCGGCAACCTCCTCCTCGCCACCGACGGGTCCGTGAAGATCGCCGACTTCGGCATCGCGCACTTCATGAACGACCCGAACGGCGCGCTCACCGCGACCGGCCAGATCGTCGGGACCAGCCTGTACATCGCGCCCGAGCGCGCCCTGGGCCAGCCCGCCGGGCCGCCGTCCGACGTCTACTCGCTCGGCTGCGTGCTCTACCAACTCCTCACCGGACAACCGCCGTTCCGTGCCGGCAGCGCCATCGCGGTCCTCCACCACCACCTCGACACACCCCCCGTACCCCCGCGGGAACTCGGCGTCGGGCTCCCGCCCGCCTTCGAGAACTACTTGCTCGGTCTCCTCGCCAAGCGTCCCGAGGACCGTCCTACGGCGCGCCAGGTGGCCGATTGGTTCGCCTCCGGCGCCTGGAGAGGGCGCCCCGAGCCCCTCCCGGCAGCCGCACCGCGCCCCGAGCCGACGCCGAACGTGACCGCCTGGGACGCACCCGCGAAGCCCCGGCCGAACGCGGCTCCCGACCCTGCCGCCAGCTCCGGCCCTGGCTCTGTGACCACGTACGCCTTCCCGACCGCCGCCACCGGCAGCACCGCACCCGCCCACCGGACCCGGCGCCGGCAACGACCCGGAGGCCGCGGCGTCGCCGTACGCCGGTCGAAGACGGTGGGCACGGTCGCTGCCGTGGTGGTCTTCCTCGCGGCGCTGCTGGTCGGCCTGGCCTGGTTCTCCCCCGACCACAGCTCGGCGGACACAACACCGACGGATCCGCCCAGCAGCACGAGTCCGGCCACGGCCACGCCGTAGGCTCACGCCCCGTGCGGGCGAGCCTCCCGCCGGGCGTGCGAGCGACGGCCGAAGAGGCCGTAGGAGAAGCCGAGTCCCGTGGCCACCACGCGATGTCCCGCCGTCCGGGACGGCGACGATCTCTCCGTTGCCGCCGGTGACACAGGTCGTGGTGCCGAAGCGGGCCACGACGAAGAGCGAGGGCAGGCCGGCGGCGGTGATGTACGCGCTGCCGTCGACGACGGCGACTCCGCGCAGGTTACCGAGACCGGTGGTGACCGTTTCGAGCACTCCGGTGGCCAGGTCGAGCTTGAGCAGATCGCCTCCTGAGTACGCCAGGTACAGCGCGCCGGCCTTGTCGGAGGCGCCGGCGACCGGTGAACCGGCCGCCGGCGCGATCCGTACGCAATCCGCGGACAGGCACTTGACGTCACCCGTCGCGGCAACTGCCGGAGCGGCGAGGGTCATTGTCGCGCCCGACGCGAGCAACGCGCCGAGTGCCGGCGCCACGCCCAACGCTCGCCCGCGGCTGGTGAGCGAGCGGGCGGGACGGTCGAGCGGGAGTCGCGTCGCGGTCCTGGATCTCGTCATTGAGTCCATCCGTTCCTGTCCGTCGACGCATCACGGCCCCGCCCGCATCGGCCGAAGTGGCGGCCCGATCACCCTGCCGCCAGGCTGACGGCAGACGTGCCATCACGCGCAGACACACAAGCAGACGCACAAGGGGACTGGTTCCACATGCAGATCGATCTGACCGGACGCACCGCCCTGGTGACGGGCTCGACGCAGGGCATCGGCGCGGCGATCGCCGCCGGACTCGCGCGCTCCGGCGCCCGGGTCGGGGTGAACGGCCGGGACGAGCAACGGGTCGCGGAGGGCGTCGCGCGGCTCGCGGCGGAGGTCCCCGGTGCGGACTTCGTCCCCGTGGCCGCCGACGTCGCGAACGAGGAGGGCGCCCGGCGCGTCCTGGAGGCGCTGCCCGAGGTGGACATCCTCGTGAACAACCTGGGCATCTTCGGCTCCGCCGACCCGCTGGAGATCAGCGACGAGGAGTGGCGGCGCTATTTCGAGGTGAACGTGCTGGCCGCGGTACGGCTGACCCGTATGTATCTGCCGGGCATGACGGCGCGCGGCTGGGGCCGGATCCAGTACATCGCCAGCGACTCGGCGGTCGTCATCCCGGCGGAGATGATCCACTACGGCATGTCCAAGACCGCGCTCCTCGCCGTCGGCCGCGGCTTCGCGAAGCAGGCGGCGGGCACGGGCGTGACCGTCAACTCGGTCATCGCCGGCCCCACCCACACCGGCGGCGTCGAGGACTTCGTCTACGAACTCGTCGACCGCGACCTGCCCTGGGACGAGGCCCAGCGCGAGTTCATGCGGAAACACCGGCCGCAGTCCCTCCTGCAACGGCTG
Organism: Streptomyces sp. P5F9; assembly: GCF_057961495.1. Classification (NCBI taxonomy): domain Bacteria; kingdom Bacillati; phylum Actinomycetota; class Actinomycetes; order Kitasatosporales; family Streptomycetaceae; genus Streptomyces; species Streptomyces sp. P5F9. The sequence goes on from NZ_JBXVPZ010000179.1 coordinate 18,194, forward strand.
ATCGAGCCCGAGGAGATCGCCCACATGGTCGTCTACCTCAGCTCCGACCAGGCGTCGGCCACGACAGGCGGAGCCCTGCGCGTCGACGGCGGATACATCGACTCGATCCTGCCCTAGCGCCCTCAACTCATAGTTGCCGCACTCACTTCGTCCCCCAGAACTATGGTGTCCCACCACATGTGCCGCCGACGTGCCCCTTCCTACCGTGTGCCATCACGTACCCGTCCCCACCGCACACGAGGAAGTGGCGCACATGGCCTCAGCACCCACCGCT